>CAMDBL010000011.1 GCA_945889015.1 Devosia equisanguinis | reverse complement strand
GTCAAGGCCACCTCCGCCGACGGCTCCTCGGCCGTGCAGGCGTTCACGCTCACCATCGACGACGTCAACGAGTTCACGGTCACGACGCCCGCCGACGTCGATGCCTCCACCAACACGATCGCCGAGAACGCCACCGGGACAATCGGCATCACCGCCTCGGCGACCGACGCCGACGCCACCACCAACCTCGTTTCATACTCGCTCGTCTCCGACCTGACGGGCACGACGCCCTATACGGGCGGCAAGCTCTCGATCAACGGCAGCAACGGTGTCGTCTCGGTCGTCGCCGCCTTCGACCGCGAGGCCGATGGCGGGTCGCAGACCTTCTACGTCAAGTCCACGTCCGCCGACGGTTCCTCGGCCGTGCAGGCGTTCACGTTCGCCGTCAGCGACGTCAACGAGTTCGCCGTCACGACACCTGTCGATGCCAATGCGGCCACCAACGTCATCGACGAGAACGCCACTGGCGCCGTCGGCATCACCGCCTCGGCGACCGACGCCGACGCCACAAGCACCGTCACCTATGCGCTCGTCACCGACCTGACGGGCACGACACCCTACGCGGGTGGCAACCTCGCCATCGGCAGCAGCACTGGCGTCGTCTCGGTCGTCTCCGCCTTCGACCGCGAGACCGATGGTGCAAGCCAGACCGTCTACGTCAAGGCCACCTCCGCCGACGGCTCCTCGGCCGTGCAGGCGTTCACGCTCACCATCGACGACGTCAACGAGTTCACGGTCACGACGCCGGTCGATGGCAACGTTGCCGTCGACAGCATCGCCGAGAACGCCACCGGCAGCGTGGGCCTCATAGTCCAGTCCACCGACGGCGATGCCGGCGATACGATCAGCTACACTTTGTCCGGCGATCTCGCGGGCACGACCGCATACGCAGGCCCGTTCGCAATCGACGAGACGAGCGGCGAGGTGACCTTGACCTCGGCGCTCGACTACGAGACCGACGGCCACACCCACACGATTTTCGTGAAGGCGCTGTCGTCGGACGGCAGCTTCGCGATGCAGTCATTCACCATTGCCCTCACCAACGTGATGGGCGTCATCACGAGCCCCACTCCGAGCGCCCTCCTGGAGGGCACGTCGGAAGAGGACAGCATCACGGGCGGCTCCGGCGGCAGCGGGCTGTTCGGCTTCGCCGGCAACGACACGCTGGTCGCGGGGAATGCCTCCGACAGCATGGTCGGCGGCGACGACGACGACCTCATGTACGGCAACGGCGGCAACGACATCTTGCGCGGCGACGGTGGCAACGACACCATCTACGGTGGCCTCGGCAACGACGTGCTGGATGGTGGCGCCGGCATCGACGTGATGTTCGGCGGAGCCGGCAACGACATCTACGTGGTCGATGACGTCAGCGACGTGTTCAGCGAGGACGATGGCTTCGGCGGCGATGCGGGTGGCGTCGACACCGTCATGACGACGCTCGACAACTATACGCTCACCGACCGGTTCGAGAACCTGACCTTGCTCGGCGAAGACGACATGGTGGGGACTGGCAATGCGCTCGCCAACCGTCTGACCGGCAACTCGGGCAACAACGTCCTCGATGGCGGCAGCGGCGCCGACTACCTGCTCGGCATGGCCGGCGACGATCTCCTGATCGGTGGACTGGGCAACGACTACATCGACGGCGGGACCGGCGCCGACACCATGCGCGGTGGCGCCGACAATGACGTCTACATCGTCGACAGTAGCGACGATGTCGTCGATGACTCCAATGGCGCCGGTGGAGACGCTGGCGGCAGGGACACCGTGCGCGCCACTGCGAGCTTCACGTTGTCTGCCTATATCGAGGAGTTGACCTTCTACGGCTCGTCCAACCTCGCCGGTACCGGCAACAGCCTCGCCAACTCGATCTACGGCAACGAAGGCGACAACGTTCTGTCGGGCCTCGACGGCAACGACAGTCTCAGCGGCGGCGCCGGCAACGACACCCTGCTCGGCGGCGCCGGCGACGACCGCCTCGACGCCGGAACCGGGATCGACAGCCTCGTCGGCGGCGCCGGTAACGACTACTACATCGTCGCCGACAGCGCCGATGTCATCGACGAGAGCGATGGCTCCGGAGGCGACGCCGGCGGCGCCGACATTGTGACCTCGACCGCCTCGTACACGCTGTCCGCCTATGTCGAGAGGTTGATCCTCGGCGGAACGGGTGACTTGAACGGCTTCGGCAACAACAGCGCAAACGTGATCAATGGCAACGCCGGGGCCAACCTCATTTCAGGCGGCGACGGCAACGACTCGATGTTCGGTGGCGCGGGCAACGACACGCTGCTCGGCGGCGTGGGCGCCGACGTGCTCTCCGGCGGGGCAGGCACCGACAGCTTGGCTGGCGGCGCCGGTAACGACAGCTATTACGTCGACGACATCACCAACATTGTCGACGAGACCGATGGGCTCGGCGGCGATGCCGGAGGCGTCGATACGGTCTTTGCCACCGTGTCGGTGACGTTGTCCGCGTTCGTCGAGAACTTGACGCTGAACGGCACCGGCTCCACCGGCGGCGTCGGCAACGCGCTCGCCAATGCGATCCAGGGCAACACGAACGCCAACATGCTCGTGGGCGGAGGCGGTGACGATAGCCTCTACGGCGGTGGCGGCAACGACACCCTCGAGGGCGGTACGGGCGCCGACCGGCTGAGCGGAGGCGCGGGACAGGATCTGTTCGTGATCACCGCCGCCAGCATCGGCACGGGTATCGACGTGATCACCGATTTCTCCGCGGTCGACGATACGATCGAGCTCGATGCCGCTGCGTTCTCCGCGCTGCAATATGATGTCTCCCACGTGCTTCTGGCGTCGAACTTCGTCATCGGCACGGCGGCGACGACGAGCAACCATCATCTGATCTACAATTCCCAGACCGGCGCGCTGCTCTACGACCACGACGGCGCCGGAGGCGATGCAGCGGTGCAATTCGCGCTGTTCAGCACACGCCCGGCCATCACGGCTGCCGACTTCGTCGTCGTGTGAGCGCGCGGCGACGTCAGCGGGACGGCTCGTCCGGCCCGCTCTCGCGCTTGCCGAGAACCTCGGTGAGGCTGATCTTGGCGCTGCCCGGACGCAGTGGCTGCTGCTGGCTTTCGTGCGGCGCCCAACCCGTCAGCGTCACGATCTCGAATGTGGCGGTCACCCGTCCGTCGGCGCGCGAGAACCGTTCCGCGTAAATCGCCGCGGCGCGCGCCAGCGTCGTCCGCCGCAGCGGTGACCGGCGGCGCCCGACCAGCACATTGCCGCAGCCCATCGCTTTCAACTCCTGGAAGAGAGCGAGCGGCGTCGGATAGGCGACCTGCACCGTATCGGAATCGGCGACCGGCAGCGCGAAGCCCGCACGCTGCAGCAGTCCGCCGAGATCGCGCACATCCGCGAACGGAGCGACGCGGGGACTGGCGCCGCCCTCGACCTCGGCTTCCGCCGCCAGAAAGGTCTCGCGTAGTTCGCGCAGCGTGCCCCCACCGAGCATCGCCGCGAGCATCAGGCCATCGGGCCGCAGTGCGCGGCGGATCTGGACAAGAGCGCCAGGAAGATCGTTGATCGTCTGCAACGACAGGCCGGAGACGACGAGATCGACCGAGGCCTCGGCCAGCGGCAAGGCTTCCGCGTCCCCCGCGATCCGCTCGCCGCTGCAGCGCGCGAGCAGACGCGGTGCGGCCTCGATCGAGACCAGACGCTCGGTGCCGGCCAGCCCTCCGATGCGGCGGCCGACGATGCCGTGATGCGCGCCGAGATCGACGGCGACCGGAAACGCACGGCGCACCACGCCGAGCCGCTCGGCAAGATCGTCGGCGACACGCTGCAGAAGGAAGTCGTGCCCGTCGATCTCCTCGGCGATCCGGTCACGGCGTCGAGCCAGCAGGGCGGAGTCGAAGATCAGGGCTTGGCTCGTCATCGCATTCGCCTTCACGCACTCGCCGACGCCGTGTCTCACCCCGGCTCTCGCCTCGGGCGCCGTTCGCCGCTAGCATAGTGCGTCGAGCCTCCCACGATAAGCGCCGATGCCGAGCCCAGCGGAAACCACCGAGACGCTACTGACACGGATCGGACGCCGCGGCGCCCAGGGCCTCGCGGGCGCGGCACGCGTCTGCAACGACTTCATCGTCCCCCCCGTGTGCCTCGCCTGCAAAGCCCCCCTCGGCAGTCACGACGGACTGTGCGCATCGTGCTGGCGGCAGATCACCTTCATCCGCGCTCCGCTCTGCGACCGTCTCGGCATTCCCTTGCCGTTCGATCCGGGCGGCAAGGCGATCTCGGCGGCGGCGGCGGCCTCTCCCCCGCTCTACGACCGGGCCCGCGCGGTGGCGCTCTACGACGGCGTGCTCAAGGACCTCATCCACGCCTTCAAATACTCCGACCGGCAGGATGCTCGCCGTCTTTTCGGCCGCTGGCTGGCCGAGGCCGGGCGAGAGCTGCTCGCCGACGCGGATCTCATCGTACCGGTGCCGCTGAACCGCATCCGTTTGCTGTCGCGCCGGTTCAATCAGGCCGCGATCCTGGCGCGCGAGGTGGCCGGCCGGTCGGGCGTGACCTTTGCCCCCGACGCCCTCGCCCGTGTCAAACGGACGCCGTCCCAGGTCGGCCTCACCCACGACGAGCGCCAGCGCAACGTCCGGGCCGCCTTCCAGGTGCCGCAGCGCAACGGCGCGGGCTGCGTCGATGGCCGCAACGTCGTGCTGATCGACGACGTCATCACCACCGGCGCGACCATCGAAGCCTGCGCCCGCGTGCTGAGGCGGGCGGGCGCGGCGCGCATCGATGTGCTGGCGCTGGCGCTGGTCGCCAATCCCGCGTCGATGTCGACGTGACACACGAGTTGCAGATCCGCATCAGATTACCGTGTCAGCACTCTTTGCGCGCCCCTGCCAAAGCATTACCTTAAGGCAGCTCGAGGACCGGGCAGCTAACGGCGGGAGGCAAGATGGCCGACGTGACGATCTATACGACAGCGACTTGTCCCTACTGCCACAGAGCGAAGCAGCTGCTGTCGCGCAAGGGTGTCGCCTATCGCGAAATCGACGTCGGCCGCGATCCGAATCTGCGTGACGAGATGATGGAGCGCGCCAACGGAGGCTATACGGTGCCTCAGATCTTCATCGGCGAGACGCATGTCGGGGGCTGCGACGACCTGCATGCCCTCGATCGGGCCGGTCGGCTCGATCCATTGCTGGCGAGCACGTGAACGCGGCGGGTTTGCGACCCGCGAGCTTGGAGCATCGATCATGCCGGCCAAAGCCGAGACATCGAAGTTGAGGGCCGGTCTCGTGCAGATGCGCAGCGGACGCGATGTCGCGCGCAATCTCGCCGATGCGAGCCTGCTCATCCGCGAGGCGGCAGCGGGCGGCGCGAGTTATGTGCAGACGCCGGAAGTGACGACGTTGATGGAGCTCGACCGGGCGCGGCTGTTCGTCGAGACCCGCCCCGAGGACGGCAATCCCGCCATCGCCCACTTCAGGGCGCTCGCCCGCGAGCTCGGCATTTGGCTACACATCGGGTCGATGGGCGTGCTGGTGAAGCCTGACAAGATCGCCAACCGCGCCCTGCTCATCGATCCGCACGGCCGGATCGCGGCGCGCTACGACAAGATCCACATGTTCGACGTGCAGCTTCCCGGCGGCGAGAGCTACCGCGAGAGCCGGAACTTCGAGCCGGGCGGAACCGCGGTCGTCGCCGAGACGCCATGGGGCGGGCTCGGACTCAGCATCTGCTACGACCTGCGCTTTCCCCACCTCTATCGCGCACTGGCCAAGGGTGGCGCCCGCATCATCGCCATTCCCTCCGCGTTCACAATTCCGACCGGCGAGGCGCACTGGCACACGCTGCTGCGCGCCCGCGCCATCGAGACCCAGTGCTTCGTGCTGGCGGCGGCCCAGGGTGGCAAGCACGAGAACGGTCGCGGCACCTATGGCCACAGCCTCGTGATCGCGCCGTGGGGTGAGATCGTGGCCGAGGCCGGCACCGACCCCTGCGTGCTGATGGCGGACCTCGATCTGTCCGCCGTCGACGAGGCGCGCAAGCGCGTCCCATCTCTCGAGCACGACCGGCCCTTCGAGCTCCGGCATGTGCCGCTACTGCGCGAAGGCGAACCCTCCTCATGATCAAGTACCGCCTCCAGTGCAAGAAGGGCCACGAGTTCGAAAGTTGGTTCTCAAACAGCGCCGGCTACGACAAACAGGTGAAGCGCGGCCTCGTCTCGTGTCCGCAGTGCGGCTCCAGCAAGGTGTCGAAGACCCTGATGTCGCCGTCCGTGTCGACGCGCGGTCGCTCGCGCGACACAGACCGTGAGCGGGAGCAGGAGCGCGAGACTCCGGCGCCGGCCCCGCTGACCGAGGGCGACGCCAAGCGGCTCGCTGTCCAGAAGGAGATGATCGAGGTGATGCGCAAGGTGCGCCGCCACGTCGAGGCCAACGCCGAGTACGTCGGGCCCCGCTTCGCCGAGGAAGCGCGCAAAATGCACCACGAGGAAACCGAGGCGCGCGGAATCTACGGCGAGGCGTCGCTCGACGAGGCCAAGGAGCTGGCCGAGGAGGGGATCGACGTGCTGCCACTGCCCCGCCTGCCCGAGGATGCCAGCTGAAGCGGCGCCGCCGCCTAATGCTCAAAACATTCGAATTTTCATAGCCTTGGTCACACCCGAGCTTTCCACTGCCACGGACGTGTTGGCTCCCGCGCGCCCCCGCTTCGGCCACGATTGCGCTACACTGTCGTCACGACGAATCAGGTGGCGACCGACGCGTGATGGGGCGCGGTGCTTTGCTGTGTCCGCCAACAGTCACACGAGGGAGGCGCATGCTCCGCTGGTGGAAGAAGAACGAAGGCTTCGAGTGGCGCGAGTACGTGCGGACCACGATTCTCGTGCGGCGCAACAAGCGGCGGGAGAAGGTGGTCGAAGCCAAGAACGCGGCTGTCGCCGGCCTGAAGCATGCGGGAAAGGCTGGAGCCGAAGCCGGCGCCAGTGGGCTGTCGCGCGCTTGGCAGGGCTTTCGCCACGGTACGGGCCGCCTCGGACAACATTCGATGCGGGGCCTCGCTGTCCTCGGCGCCGCCCCGGCGAAGCTCAGCCGCGCCATCGCCCCCACACTCCTGCCAGCCAGCCGCGCCATCGCGGGCTCGAGCCTGCACGGTCCCGTCCTGCTGATCGGCGGCATCGGCACCATCGCTGCGCTGGCGCGGTGGGCGACCTCCGGCCTCGACACGGAAGCAATGATCGCCGGCGCGCTGGGACTTGCCGGCCTCACGGTCGGCCTGCTGCCGGTCGTGACGGGACACGTCGCGCGACCAGCATGGCTCCAGGCCATCGCCGCACGACTGCCGCGCAGTCCCGGATTAGGCCCTGTCGCCGCGGGGGTGGCGATCCTCGCCGTCATCGCCGGCGCCGGCGGACTTGCCGTGTCCCGCTATCTGCCGGCAAGCACCCAGGGATCGCTGCTGTCGAACCTGCCGCTGGCCGCGTCGAAGCCGATCGAGGGCCGTGCCACCGCGCTCGGGGGCGACACGATGAAGGTCGGCAACGTCATCGTCAGGCTGGCGGGCGTCGAGTCGCCCGAAGGCGATCAGCGCTGCCCCACGCTCGGCCGGAAAACCGGCCGCTGCGGTGAGGCCGCCATGGAGGCGCTCGGGCGCCTCGTCCGCGGCAAGCTCGTCTCCTGCACCCTTTCGGGCAACGACGAAGCCGGACGTTCGCTGGCCGCTTGCCGCACCGAAGGCAACGACATCGCCGCGACCATGGTTCGCCAGGGTCACGTCTTCGCCGCGCAGGGCATGTTCGCGCGCTATGCGGCGCTGGAGATCGAGGCGCGGACGGCCAAGACCGGCCTGTGGCGTTCCGACGTCAAGCGGCCCGCGGAGTGGCGGGCGAAGCGCTGGGAAGAGGCCAAGCGCTCGGCACCCGACGGCTGCCCGATCAAGGGCGCGGTCGGGACGGACGGCAAGGTGTATGTGCTGCCCTGGTCGCGCGAGTACGACCGCACCAAGGTTCGCACCGGCCGCGGCGAGCGATGGTTCTGCTCGGAGCAGGAAGCGCGATCGGCCGGGTGGCGGCTCGCCGAGAAATCCTGAGCCGCGCCGGTGTTCTGTCTCCCTACCGGCTCTAGGCCGAGCTGGCCGGAAGCTGCTTGGCCGCTCGCGGGACATTCGACAAGCGATAGTACTCGTCACGGGCGAGCTCGACCCGGTGGCGGGTCTTGAACAGCCAGCCGTGCTTCACGACAGCCCAGTAATTGCCGAATACGTCTCGCTTCAAGGCGATACTATCGCCTTGACTCTTGCGCGCCATAACATACGTCACCGCATCCATCGACGGTCTCCCGGACCGAAACTCTCGACAAGGGACGCAGCACAAGCCCAGTTTTCAGCACAGAACGCCCAGCATCGGTCGGGCGCTCCGCGCGTCTAGTGTCAACATTGTTCAGTTAATATTGAGTAAATGTTAGCGCACACGTCTGTTTTGCAGCGGCCGATGGTGTGCGATCGCAACACTCCTCCGCTCACCCCATTTTCACCCGCGCCCCTCGATCCCACCGCGCGGCGCGCCCAGAGGCTCCATCGATGCTTGGGGTCGGCTGCGAGTATTGCTATAACCGTCGCGCTTCAGACCTCCCGAGACCCCGTAGGCGCCCCATGTACGAGCAAGTGACGCGCAGCATCCGTGTCCGCGTAGCGCCAAAATATCTCGACGACCGTTCCACCCCGGAGGAGGACTATTTCTTCTGGGCCTATACGATCGAGATCTCCAATCGCGGCAGCGATCCCGTCCAGCTCAAGTCACGCTACTGGAGGATCACCGACGCCAAGGGGCACGTCGAGGAAGTTCGCGGCCCTGGCGTGGTCGGCGAGACGCCGACGATCGAGCCCGGCCGCAGCTTCACCTATACGTCCGGCTGCCCGCTGCGCACCTCCTCCGGCCTGATGGTCGGCAGCTACGCGATGACGTCCGCCGCTGGCGAAGTGTTCGAGGTCGCGATCCCCGCATTCTCGCTCGACAGTCCTTACGCCCGGCCGATGCTCAATTGAGCCGTCAGCGGCGCACCTTGAACTTGACCGGAACCATCAGCTCCACCCGGTCGCCCGCCACCTGCGACGGCGGGATCGGCAACGGGCTCGCGCGCCGGATCATGGCTTGCGCTTCACTGTCGAGGGGCTCGGAGCCCGAGCTTTCCGCGACCTCTGTCGCCACCACCCGGCCGTTGCGATCGAGCCGAAAGCGGACGGTGACGATCGTTTCCACTTTCAGCCCGCGCACCCCGTCGGGAAATCGGCCGAAGCGGGCGAGGTGCCCCGAAAGTGCGCTTTCCCACCGCTCGCGTGCCTGGCGGTCGCGGCGCGACAGCCCCGGGTCGGGCGCTGCTGACTTGTCCGCGGCCGGCGCCTCGATCGGCGGTGGCGCGGCGGCGACCGAGGCCACGCTCGCCGCCGATGCGGCTGCCGCCTGCTGCATCTCGGCCGGCCGTTCGGGCTCGGGTATCGGTTTGGCCGTCTCCATGGGAACGGTCAGCTCGGGCGGGGGGGCCGCGACCACCGGCAACGGCGGCAAATCAGGCTCGACGGGCGGATTGACCTCCGCCTGCTGCGCGGCCGAAGCCGGGCTGTCCGCGGCATCGGCGCTGAGGGGACCAGGCGGCATCGGCTGCTCCGGCACGGCCGCCGTTGTCGCCATCGGCGCCAGCTCGACCATGAGGACGCCGCCGTCGTCTTCCTCGAGTGGTGTCGCCTCCACGGTTCGCAAGGCGAGGGCGATACCCCCGGCATGGAGCGAGACCGCCAGCGCCGCCGCCAGCAGCCACAAGCCCGGTCGCCGCTCGCCGTAAACCGGGCCCTGGGTCACCTCGCCACCTCAGACGCAGAGACGCCGGCCGGCCCTTCCAATCCGACCAGTCCGACCTTGAGATAGCCCGCGGCCCGGAGCTGATCCATCAGACGCATCAATTCGCCATAGGGGACGGTCTTGTCGGCGCGCAGGAACAACCTCGTCTCGCGCTTGGCCTGCGTCGCCGCATCGAGACGGGTAATCAGCTCGCCACGTGCGACCCCGTCCTCGCCGACAGCGAGCGTCAGATCCGCCTTCAGCGTCACGAACAACGGCTTCTCGGGGCGAGGTTGCCGGGGTGCGGCGGCGACGGGCAGCTCCACGGGGATGTCGACCGTCGACAGCGGTGCCGCCACCATGAAGATGATCAACAGCACCAGGATGACGTCGATGAACGGCGTCACGTTGATCTCGTGCTGCTCTTCGAGATCGTCGTCCTCGCCGTTGGAAAGACCGCCGGCCATGACCTACTCCGCCGCCCTGGCGCGCGCGGCCGCGCCACCGGACGCCGCACGCCGGTCGAGATCGCGCGACAGCAACCGTTGCACCTCGGCCGCGTTCTCGCGCACCAGTGCGCGATAGCCGGCGATCGCGCGCGCGAGCTGATTGTAGAGGATCACCGCGGGAATGGCGGCGACGAGGCCGATCGCGGTCGCAAGCAGCGCCTCGGCGATCCCGGGGGCGACGACCGCGAGGTTCGTCGTCTGCGAGCGGGCGATGCCGACGAAGCTGTTCATGATGCCCCAGACCGTGCCGAACAGGCCGACGAACGGCCCGGTCGCACCGACGGTGGCGAGGAACCCCGTGCCGCCGCGGATCGCGCGGCCGGCTGCCGCCTCGATTTCCGCGATGCGCGAGGCGACCCGCTCCTGGATGCTCGTCTTGTCGGGTGCATCCGCCGACAACGCCAGCTCGTCGAGTGCCGCGGCGACGAACGCCGACGCCAGCCCGTTGCCGGCCGGCAGCCTGGACCGCGCGCCGTCGAGCGTCGCCTCCGCGCCGAGCAGCGCCCGGCTGCGGCGCAAGGCCCGGCGAGCCTGAACCAGCTCGATGGTCTTGGCGATCCAAACCGTCCAAACGATCAGCGAGGCGACGGCGAGCCCGACCATCACGGCCTTGACCACGAGGTCGGCGGCGAGAAACATCCCCCACGGCGACAGGTCATGCGGCATGGTGGCGCCCAGAACCGCCCGCACGTCCTGGGCGGAAGCGTCCAGCGACGACAGAAGCACCAGTCCCGAGAGAAGGCCTATGAGGGCCGGCCATCGGCTCGACCGGATCGGGAACCTGATCGGGTGCTGCCAATTTTCATCCAATCGCGACTTCCTTCTTGATCGTGCGGCGCCACGCGCAATCCAGCAAGAGCACGGCGACCAGAGAAATGCCAGCCAGTGGGAAAACGATGCCGAGGACCAGCAGGATCGCGGCGACTGATCTGGCCCGCAGGTGGACGGGCGCCTGGGGCGCACCCATTCCGACGTTCGGCCGTCGCCGCCACCACATGTAGGGCCCGGTCAGCGCGAGCCCGATGAGACCGAGGCAGGGTAGAGCCATCACGACTTGGTTGAGACGGCCGAAATAGTTTCCCATGTGCAGCTGAATGCCGAGCTCGATGGCTTTCGCGGCCCAGCCGTAGTCGCCAAAGCCCACATCGCCGAGCACGGCGCCGGAATACTGGTCGATATAGAGAGAACGTTGGCCCTCCGGTCGATCTGGATATGTGAACGAAATGTACACGCCGCGCCCGTCCTTTGGAAGATTGAGGCGATAGGGCGGCTTCATGCCGCGTGCCTCGATGATCCCGGCGACGCGGTCGAGCCCGATGGGTCCACTGCCATGCGCGGCCGATTGGATGCCATGCGCATGGCCACCATGGCCGCCCGATCGCGGTGCCGGTGCCTCGGCCAGCGTCCAAGGGGCGGCGTGTCCCGTCTCCGCGCCGATGCTCGGTGTGTTGCTCGAAGGCGAGCCATAGCCCCTGAAGCTCGTCGGATAGCCGATGCCGGCCATTTCCGTTGCCTGCCGAAACATCCCGCCCCAGATCGTCGCCCAGGGCAAGCCCGTCAGAATGAGGAACATGGCGAGGAAGGACGTCCAAATTCCGAGTGAGGCATGTAGTGATCTCCAGAACGGACGCCCTTTCCACCCCCAGCGCGGGACCAGTGCGCGCCAGACGCCGATCTGGCCACGTGGCCACCACAGGTACATGCCCGTAGCCAGAAGGATGAAACCCCAGCAGGCTGCAAGCTCGACGATGGCGTCGCCGAAGTCGCCCATGAACAGCGAGCCGTGAATCTGGTCGGCGATGCCGATGACGGTGGTGGTGTAGTCGTGCGATCCGAGCACGGTGCCTCGTCCCGGATCGACGAACACGCGCACCGGCTTGCCGCTCGCGGGCGTCACGTACACCTCGACCGATCGATCGACTGCACGCGGCGTATCGAGACGCGTGACCTTGCCGCCAGGGTAGCCGGTGAGCGCTGCATCGGCGATCCGGCTGAGCGGCAGCATCTGCGACGTGGGCGCGACGAACCGCTTCTCTGCCTGAAGAGCGTCGTTGATCTCGTCGTTGAACAGATAGACCAATCCGCTTACGGAGAGGATCAGCATGAAGGGCGCGACGAACAGCCCGGCGTAAAAATGCCAGCGCCAGACGAGCCTGTAGCCCGCTGCTGCATTCCATGTCATGCGGCCGCCTCCTCCAACTCGGTGGGCGAGGGCGGACCACGGATGTGACCCGCCCCGGCCTCGCGCTCTCACCACTTGATGGAGTAGGTGACGTCGAAGCTGCGTGGCGCCCCGATGTAGAGCGAGGTCGCGTTGTAATCGGCCCACTCCGCGTAGAGCTCGTCGGTCAGATTGCGGCCGCGCAGCCTGAGCTTGCCCTTGCCGACATCGAACGTGACGAACGCGTCGAGCGTGGTCCGCTCCTTCGCCTCGTAGAGGTTGGCGTTGGTCGTGTAGAACGGGCCGACGCCGACGAGTTGCGCGCCGACGGTGGCGGGCAGGGCCTCGAGGCGATAGGTCATCAGTGCGTTCCATGCCCACGGCACCGCGTTGACGGGACGGTTGCCGGTTCTGTCGACCGCGACGCCGCCGGCTCTCTCCTTGAGGTCGGTGAACGCGCTGTCGATCAGTGTGCCGCCGAGGCTGACGTTCCAGCGATTCGTGAGGCTGATCGCCGTTTCGGCCTCGATGCCACGCGAGCGCTGGCTGCCTCCCTGAATGCTGACGTTCGGATTGGCCGGATCGCGCGTGAGGATATCGTCCTGATCGATCTGGTACACCGAGGCCGTGTTGGTCATGCGCCCGCCGAACAGGACCGACTTGATGCCGGCCTCCTTCGAGGTGCCGGTCGTCAGCTTGAACCCCGCGTTCACGGGGTTCGCGATCATCAGCGCGGAGGAGACCGGTGTCACGGCCTCCGCGTACTGGGCGAACAGTGTCGTGCCCGGAAGCACCTCGTAGGTCGTTCCGATGCGCCAGGTCGTGCTGTCGAGCGTGTTGCCGAAGGTCGTGGTGACGCCGTTCACCTCGTTGAAGCTGGTGCGATCGAGGTCGATGGTCTCGTAGCGGATGCCGGCCGCGAGGATCCAGGCCGGCGTCAGGTTGATCGCGTGCTCGGCAAAGACGGCCTTGGTCACGTGCTCGGCAGATTCGAAGTTGCGGGAGTTGATCGCAGCCGAGCCCTCGGGATAGTAGCCGCGGTCAGGGTTGAAGATGTCGACACCGGGCGTGCTGCCGACGTTGCTGAAATGGCGCCGGGAGCCGAACGTCGTCTCCATGTATTCGGCACCGGCCGTGAATCGGTTTCGCATACCCCCGATCTGGCCATCGAAGTTGAAGGACATTCGATCGGACCAGAACTCATGATCGTGCGAGATCAGGCTGCTCCCGCGTGAGATCAAACCCGCGCTGTAGGTGTAGAAGTCCTGGTCACGCCAAAGCCGATCGGCACTGTAGTAGCTGACCTCGTTTTTGAGCGTCACTTGGCTGGTCAGCTTGTACTCGGCCGCGCCGCGCAGCCAGATGCTCTCCATGTGCATGTCGCCGTCGTAGACATTGTAGTTCTTGTAGCGAATGCTGCGGTCGAGAACGAGACCGTCAGAGCTGGAGACGACATCGGTTGGATTGCGGGCCAGGCTGCGCGGGATCAGAGGCGTGGCGTAATAGGCTGTCGAGTACTGATCTTTGTAGTAGTCGATCGACGCCGTGATCTTGAGGGCGTCGGACGGCTTGAGCAGGACGTTGTTGTTGAAGCCGAGCTTGTAGGAGTCCGTGTCGTCGACGTACCCACTCGAGCTCGAGTGGGACAGCGTCGAGCGCCAGGCCGCCTGCGGGCTCAGCACGGCATTGAAGCCGGCTCCAGTCTGCAGCGAGTTGAAGCTGCCGTAGCCGACCATGCCTTCCATGAACGAGCGGTCGGTCGTCGCCTGCTTGGTGACGATGTTGATCGAGCCTGACAGACCGCTGGTGCCGGAGACGACCGACGCCGGCCCCTTCAAGACCTCGATCCGATCGAAGTGGAACGAGTTGTAGTCGCGGCCGAGGAACACGGGATCGGCGACGCGCGAGCCGTCGATCGACACGCCGTGCGACTTGTGGAAGCCGCGCATGACGCCGGTGCCGACCTCGCCGGGATTATTGCCGATGACGACGCCTGGGACCAGGCGAAGCGCCTCGACGAGCCCTCTTGCGCCCCTTTCCTCCATGTCCTGGCTGGACACGATATTTACCGTGGCGGGCGTTTCGCGCGGCGTCAGATTGAGCGCACTGCCCGTCGTATTCGGCACCTCGAGCTTCGCCGCGGCCGCCGCCGCGGACGCGGCCGGCAGGGTCGCCAGTGCCTGAGCAGGTGTCGTAAGCATCGGGCCGGGCGCGGGCGCGGTGGGTTGCGCCGGCACTTGCTTCGCCTTGGCGACGGGCGTCGCTTGCCGAGGCGCGGCCTTGACCGCGGCCTTCGGCGCCGCTTTCAGCTGGACGGCTTTCTGGGCCGGTACCGCGGGTGGCTCCACAGGCACGGTTGGCAGGTTCGTGGTCGGCTGAGTTTGAGACGTGGCGCCGGGAGATTGAGCCCCTGCCGGCAGGACGGCCAGCTAAAGGGCCACGGTGCCGGCGAGCACCGCGTGCGCAGTCTTGGACATGATTTGAATGTTCCCCGAATGACATCACCTGAGCGCGCCGGCAATGCCAGCGCACGGATCTTCGGCCGTTCAGGTGGTCATCGGAGGCGCATGCCCCGGCGGGCGGATACGGCGCTGAACCTCAACGCGATCGTCGCGCCGCGGCAGGGCATGGAGGATGCCGACGGGCCGCACCAGCAGTCCGGCGACCTCGACGAAAGGAATCGTTGCGAATGCGCTGCCCTGACCCATGCACAGCGGGCATGGGGCGGGCGCCGGATCACCGGAGCCGGCAGGAGCGTGTCCCGCCGCTTCGCTGCCACCTTGGCAGATGACGCGCAGATCGGCTTCGAGACTACCGGGGAGCGGTACCACCGCGATGCCAGCAACAGACACGGTCGGTTGCAGAAACGACTGCACCATGACGGAGTGGTGGCGCACGATCAGTCCCGCATTCAGCAATATGCCGAACACGGCCAATAGCCCGATCATGGTTCTGGAGCGATTCACCCGCCACCCTTGCAACTCACGGAAACCTTGTCGCTCCTGCGGCGCGCCGCTGACAAGGATAATTTTTGCCGATCGCCTTTCCGTCGCATCTCGATTTCCGCCACCGCCCGCAGTTGACGACGCAGCCCAAGTCGTGTCCGCTCGGCTTCGTCGCCTGCGTCGCGGTTCACCGGCGCGGCAAGGGAGCATGGCATGGGTTGCCCCGTCTACACCGTCAAGGAAATGCTGGCGCGGCTGGTCGCGTTCGATACGACGAGCCACAAGACCAACATCCCGCTGATCCGCTTCGTCGAGGACTACCTGCTGCATCACGGCGTCACCAGTCAGCGGGTGACGACCGCGGACGGCCTGAAGGCGAGCCTTTATGCGACCATTGGCCCCGCCGGCATCGGCGGCGTCGCGCTCTCCGGCCACACCGACGTCGTGCCGGTGGTCGGCCAGGCCTGGGACACCGATCCGTTCACCCTGACCGAGCGCGACGGCCGGCTCTATGGCCGCGGCGCCTGCGACATGAAGGGCTTCGTCGCCTGCGTGCTCGCCGCCGTTCCCGATCTCGTCCAGCGTCGCCTGACCGTGCCGATCCACATCGCGCTGTCCTACGACGAGGAGGTCGGCTGCACCGGTGTGCGCCCGATGATCGCAGAGCTCGGCGGCCGGCTGGTGATGCCGCGCATGGTCTTCGTCGGCGAGCCGACGCTGATGACCGTGGTCGACGCGCACAAGGGACCGGTACGCTGGAACGTCGAGGTCTCCGGCCGCGCCGCGCACTCGAGCATGGCCCCGCTCGGCGTCAACTCGATCACCTACGCCGCGCGTCTGATCGGGGAGCTGGAGGCGATCGAGGCGGATCTGAAGGCGGCCCCGCCGAGCCCGCGCTTCGATCCCCCCTACGCCACGCTGCAGGTCACCGAGATCACCGGCGGCACCGCCTCCAACATCGTGCCGGTGACCTGCTCTTTCGGCTGGGAGATCCGCGCGCTGCCCGGCCTCGACGTCCGCGCCATCGAGGCTCGCCTGACACGCTTTGCCGAGACCCGCTGCCTGCCCCAGATGCGGGCGACGGCGCCGGAGGCGGATATCAAGATCCGCCGCACCAACGAGGTGCCGCCGTTCGGGGCGGAGGCCGGCTCCGAGGTCGTCGGCCTCGCCTTGAAGCTCGCCCAGCAGAACGAGACGTTCGCCGTCTCCTACGCGACCGAGGCGGGGCTGTTCCAGAGCGGTGGCGCGCCTTCGGTCGTGATCGGCCCCGGCAATATCGCCCAGGCCCACACCGCCAACGAGTGGGTGGAGACCGCCGAGCTGCAACGCTGCTCGGCCTTCATCGGCCGACTGGCCGACTGGGCCCAGGGCTGACCGGCAGGGAAGACCGGGCCTAGGGTCAACTGGGGAGACCAGAGCCTTCGAACACAGTGTTCGATTGTCGGCCCGACCGCCGGTGTGGTCCGACTCCAGCGTCCATGCGTTGCACAAGAGGCGCGCTGGAGCAGACAAGTTGCCGCGTGCCGGCCCTCGATGCCTTTGCTTCGACCAAGTCGGCAGCCATATTGGAGGGGTCTTTCCCAGCGAACGTTTTGGGGCCGGCCGTTCGCGGCCCACGACAGGAGCGGATCATGCAGTACGTGTGTGACGCGGACCCGTTTACCTGGTTCCGCATCGAGACGCCCGGCGAGGCGGGTCTGGAATCCCAGATGATGGACCACGCCGTCGAGCGCTACTTCAAGCAGACCCATGAGCAGGCGACGCGCAGCTACGTGCCGCCGGCCTCGGCCGCCGCCTTCGAGCAGAGCATCGGCCTCAAGGGCTACGTGCAGAAGACCATGCCGATGTTCCTCACTCTGCGGGATGGGGATGGCACGGCTCTGGTGACGGCGATGCTGCCACCGGCCGGGCAGAAAGACGCGGGCTTTCGGCCGATCATCGTCGGCCGGTCGAACTCGGATCCCTATCCGGTCTATGGCGACGCGATCCGGGCGCTCGCCGCTCACTTCGGCCTCGCCCTGGATCGCGACCGCTGCTTTCCCTATCGGCGCGGCTAGCGGTCCGGATTCTGGTCCCACGCCATTGCAGGACCGGGCCGGCGCCCCGCGGTGCCGGCCTCGAGGTCAGACGCCGGAACGCGGGCGCCAGACCGCGAGGCGTTTCTCCTTGTACGCTGCGATACCGCCGGGGTAGCTGACCAGCTCGAGCTGCTGGCCCCAAGGCGCCTTGAAGTAGAGCCATTCCAGCCCCGCGCTCGGTCCCTCGGTCATCGTCACGGGTCCGCTCTGGATCTCGCACCGGTGCTGGCGCACCGCCGCCTGCGCTTGGTCCATGTTTTCGACGTAGAACGCGAGATGCCATCCACCGTAGTCGGAACCCTCACGCCGCGTGCTGGGACCGGATGCGATGAACTCGACCAACTCCAACACCGGCCCGTTGGCGACTTTCAGCACCCGCATCCTGTTGATGCGCGATCCCGGGTAGACGGCGAGGTGGCTCGCCATCCAGTCGGCCTCCGATGCGAACGGACCGATGTCGTAGAGCGTCTCGGCGCCGATCACGTCGGTGAAGAACCGTGTCGCGGCGGAGATGTCGGGGACCGTCAGACCGATGTGCTCGATGCCAGCGAGGTGAGGTATCGGGCCGGGAACCGGACCAGGCGTGTGGGACGACATAGCAAAGCTCCGAACCGTTTGCGGCATCGCGCACGACCGCGCGCATCGACCAGCCGAGGCGGGGACACCGAGTTGCAGACACTATCGTCGGAGTCGGCCGCCGACGCCAAGCGGCCATGCGACGTCACCCGCACAGCACCTACAAGTATTTGATTAAGAATACTATTCCCCATACGCACTGCCGCAATCGGGTCACACTCCCCAGGCATTGCCGTCAGCATGAAACCTTGTCTCGCGTTTTGTTTCGCTATGCTCACGAGCCTGTCCGTGAGCATGGATGCCCATGCCGGAGCGTGCTCCGATCCTGCCGCACCGAGAACCTGCGGCGCCGAGTTGTCGAGCCGCCTCGACGGCGTCCTGCTGGTCGACCCATCCGAGGGCCGCGCCGAGAAGCGCCTCGCCGGCAAGCCCTGGATCCCGCCGGCCTGGGAGGCGGCCCCCCTCGCCGCCATGCCCACCGAGGCGACCGACACCGGCTTCAAGCTGCAAACCAGTGTCGGCCAGTGGGGCGGCTATGCCGACCGCAAGATGAGCCTCAAGATGGAGGAGGCGAAAAGGCTCGCGCCGGACGGCTTCAAGCTGCCGCGGATCGCCCCCCGCACCGACCCCAACCTCGACGTCTGGGCCTCGATCGCCGCGCGTGGCATCGGAGAGGACGCGAGCGAGATCGGCAGCAAGGTCGGCGCCGACTATCGGATCGGCCGCTCCGCCCTCGTCGGTGTCGCCGTCGGGCTGGGTGACAAGGCCGCGCCGGACGCCACCTCGCCCGGCGGCACCGCCGAAGGCTCCTACACACTCGCCTCCTACTTCGCGCTGAAGCCGTTGCCGACGATGACGTTCGAGACGCGTGCGGGCGTCGGCGAAAATCGTGCGGCATCGGGTGACCGCTCGGTCGACATCCAGCATCGCTTCATCGTCGCGCAACTGCGCAGCGACTTCTTCCTGAACCGGCTGAAGATCTCGCCCGCGCTCTCCCTCGCCCACGGCGACGACACCGTGAAGGATGTCCCCACCGCCGCCAGCGGCGAGTTGAGCACGATCGCCTTCACGCCCCGCATCAGCCGCCCGTTCGAAATCGGCAAGGGACAGAAGCTCGAGCCGTTCGTGCACTACGATCGCAAGCTAGATCTCGGAGCCAGCGAGTTGCGCCTCGACGATCCGGCCGCCACCGCGGGCCGCTCGGAAAGGCGGTTCGGTGCCGGTATCAAGCTCGACAAAGCCGATACCTACTCGCTGAGCGTGACCACCGATCTCGAGGAGACCACCTCGCCGACGGTTCCGACCAACGTCAAGAGCCGGCTCGAGCTGAAAATCCCGATCCGCTGACGCGCGCGCCGGGCCGGCGGCGAGCCGCTGGATATCGGCGTGACTGCATGCCAATCTACGCGCCGGCCGCACTAGAAAATCCATGGCGGCCGTCACCGGAGAACTCATGTGCCGCGCCCGCAAGCGCCTCCGATCCTCGAGACCCGAGCCCTCGGCCGCCGTTTCGGCGGTCTTCAGGCCGTGCGTGACGTCTCGCTCACCCTCCAGGTCGGAGAGCTTCACGGCGTGATCGGCCCCAACGGCGCCGGCAAGTCGACGCTGACCAACCTGCTTTCGGGCGATCTCGCGCCGACCTCCGGCACCATCCACCTCGACGGCCGCGACGTGACGCAGACCTCTGTTTGGCGACGGGCGGGACTGGGCATCGGCCGCTCCTATCAGCGCACCAATATTTTCCCGGCCCTGACCGCGCTCGAGAACGTCCGTCTCGCGGCCCAAGCCAGCAGCCGGGGTAGCGTCCTACAGGCTGCCGAGGCGCGGCGAGACCTCTTCGACGCCGCAGCCGGCCGGCTCGACCGCGTCGGCCTCGGCTGGGCGCGCGAGAGGCTGGCGAGCGCCCTCTCCCACGGCGCCCAGCGCCAGCTCGAGATCGCGATGGCGCTCGCGACCGGTCCCAAGGTGCTGCTGCTCGACGAACCGTTGGCGGGCATGGGCAGCGAGGAGAGCGCGGAGATGGCCGGGCTGATCCGCTCGCTCGCCGCAGATCACGCCGTGCTGCTGATCGAGCACGACATGGACGCCGTGTTCCGCATCGCCGACCGCTTGACCGTGATGGTCGACGGCGCCGTGCTGGCGAGCGGCACGCCGGCCGAGATCCGCACCAGCGCCGAGGTGCAGCGCGCCTATCTCGGAGGGCACGCCTGATGGCCACGGCGACCTTGGAGCCCTTGCTCGCCGTGCGCGGCATCCACACTTGTTACGACCAGAGCCACATCCTGCGCGGCGTCGATCTCACGGTCCGTCCCGGCGAGACCGTCGCGCTGATGGGCCGCAACGGCATGGGCAAGACGACGCTGATCCGCACGGTGATGGGCCTGGTACCCGCACGGCAGGGGCGCATCCTCGTCGACGGCGCCGACGTCACCGGCGAGGCCACGTTCCGCATCGCCGCGCGCGGCCTCGCCTACGTACCGGAAGGGCGCGGGATCTTCGCGACCCTCAGCGTGCGGGAGAACCTGGCGATCGCGCACGAAGGGCGGGGCAAGGCCTCCGACTGGTCGCTTCCCCGCGTGCTCGAGCTTTTCCCGCGTCTCGCCGAGCGACTCGACAACGGCGGCGACCAGCTCTCCGGCGGTGAGCAGCAGATGCTCGCCATCGCCCGCGCGCTGCTGACGAACCCGCGCCTGCTGATCCTTGATGAAGCGACCGAGGGTCTGGCGCCGCTGATCCGCGACGAGATCTGGCGCACCGTCGGCGTGATCCGTGCGGCCGGCATCGCCACGCTGATCGTCGACAAGAACGTCGCCGCCTTGACCGCGCTCGCCGACCGGGTGGTGATCCTGGTCAAGGGCGAGGTCGCGTTCACCGGCACGCCCGGGGAGCTGACGGCGACGCCGGAGCGGATGCAGCACCTGCTGGGGGTATGAGCGCTGGCCACCACCTCGCGTCACGTCATGACCGAGGTGGCGGACCAGCGCTGGCAGACCCTCACGCCGGCAGCCAGGGGTCCGGCGCGATCGCCGTGAACTGTGTGCGCACGTCGATCACGGCCGGCTTGTTGGCCGCGAGCGCCGCCTTGAAC
Source organism: Devosia equisanguinis (assembly GCA_945889015.1). Lineage (GTDB taxonomy): Bacteria > Pseudomonadota > Alphaproteobacteria > Rhizobiales > Hyphomicrobiaceae > CAMDBL01. The sequence goes on along the minus strand of CAMDBL010000011.1, from coordinate 19,513 downwards.
GTCTTGGCGAAGTCGGAGGCCTTGTCGACGGTGGCGCCGAAGCAGTCGAACTGCTGGGCGAAGTTCTCGAAGCTGAACTTGCCGAACTCGTACAGCTCCTGCTTGCGCCCGGCGCGGTTGCCGTAAGCGGCGTTGATCGTACGCTGCCCCTGTGCGAGGCCACCGTTGTTGTTGAGCACGACGACGAGGTTGATGCCCCAGCGGCGCGCGGTCTCCAACTCCATCGCGTGATAGTAGAAGCCGCCGTCGCCCGTGAACACGACCACCGGCTTGTCGGGCGCGCCGCATTTGGCGCCGATCGCGGCCGGGAACGACCAGCCGAGCGAGCCAGCCGCGCGGTGGTAGGTCTGGCCGGGTTTCGTCATGCCGATCATGTTGCCGGACCATTGCGCGGAATAGCCCGTGTCCGAGATCACGATGGCATCGTTGGGCAGGATCTCGGTCAGCTCCGCGCAGAGCCGGCTCGGCCACATCGGCTGCTCCTGCTGGGGCAAGGCATCGAGGTGCTTGTTCCACTCCGCCAGATGGCCGCGAGCTGTCGCGAGCCAGCTCTCACGCTTGGCTGACGAGGCCTCGGCCGAGAGCGCGGCAAGTCCTGCGGCGACGTCTGAATGAATGCCGATGGTGCCGGGATAGTTTCGGCCGAGTTCGATCGGGTCGATATCGATCTGGATCACCTGGGTGCCGGCCTTCGGCACCTTCCACGCACCCGTCGTCATGTCGCCGGTGTTGGAGCCGGCGAAGATCACCAGATCGGCCTCGCAAACGATGTGGTTGGCCGCACTCGAGCCATACGTGCCGACCGCGCCGCCGTAGAGCGGATCGCTGTCGAGGATGATGCCCTTGGCGTCCAGACTGATGCAGACGGGAGCCCCGATCTTCCGGGCCAGCGCCATCAGTTGCTCGCGCGCCCCGGCGATGATCGCGCCGCGATCGACCACGACGACGGGACGCTCCGAGGCCTTGATCGCAGCCGCCGCGCGTTTGATCGCGACGGGATCGGGCAGCGGTCGGTGCGGCGGGTACTGACCGTACTCGGGCTCGCAGGTCGTGTCGTAGGCCCGGCTCGACGCCGCGATCAGCTCACCGGTGTGATTGACGATGTCCAGATGCACCGGCCGCGGCGTACCCGTGGACGCCTCCCGGAATGCCTGCCGCAGCAGGAAGGGCAGTTGCTCCGGCGTCTCGATCTTGGCGTGGAACTTGGTCACGCCGCCAAACAGCAGCTCGTGATTGAGCTCCTGGTAGGAGTTGCGATGCTGCATCGGGGCCGTGTGGCAGCCGGTGATGGCAATCACGGGGGATTGCGCGAGGTAGGGGTCCTGCAGGCCCGAGGCGAGATTGGCCGCCCCGACCGATTGCGACATGCAAACACCGACCCGGCCGGAGGCGCGGGCGTAGCCGTCGGCCATGTAGGCGGCGGCCTTCTCGGAATGGGTCAGGATGCGCTTGATGCCGAGCTCCTCCGCCTCGACCATCGCGCGTCTCAGGATCGCATCGACGAAGAACACGTGGCTGACGCCGTAGCCCTTCCACATCTCTGCCATGCAGCGGCCACCTGTCATGGTGGGCGTGATCGTCGCCTCGCTCATGTTCGTCTCTCCCCAATGTTTCTAGTCTTTGCGCTTCGCGCGGGCTGCACTCTTCTGCGGCAGCCGCACCGCGTTGACAAGGCGATGGCGTTCCCTGATCATCTGGATCATCGCGGCCACCATGGACCGCGTCAACGCCGCGCCGGCCATGCCTCGCATGCAAGATCAAGCGAGGAGTGGCACAAGACGGCATACGGGAGGACGAAAATGCTGACGAGGACCTTGAGCGCACTCGCGCTCGCTGTGGCCGTGATCGTGCCGATCGCGGCGAACGCGCAGGACGTCTATCCTTCGAAGCCAATCAAGATGATCGTCAATGGCGCCGCCGGCGGCGTCACCGATATCCCGGCCCGCGTGCTTGCCGAGCACATGCGCGAGAGCCTCGGCCAGAGCATCGTGATCGAGAACAACGGCGGCGGCGGCGGCATCATCGGCGCCATGCAAGTCAAGTCGGCGACGCCCGACGGCTACACGCTCGGCTATTTCCATGCCGCGTCACACGGGCTGCTGCCGGCCTTGAAAAAGAACCTTCCCTACAACGCAACTGAAGACTTCATTCAGGTCTTCCAGACGGTGCGCGCGCCCTTTGCCCTGATCGTGCCGCCCGGCATCCCGGTGAAGTCGATCAAGGAACTCGAGGCCTACGCCAAGTCAAAACCCGACGGTCTAAGCTACGGCACGCCCGGGATCGGCAACTCCTCCCACCTGCTCGGCATCATCATGGCCAAGCAATTCGGGGTCGTCATGAAGGCCGTGCACTATCGTGGCGAGTCCCTCGCCGCCCAGGACGTGGTCGGCGGCAACATCGACTGGGCGCTGGTCTCGCAGGCCAAGAGCCTCCATGACGGCGGCAAGGTCCGCGCCATCGCCACGTCGGGTGACAAGCGCTGGTTCGCGTTCCCCGACGTGCCGACGCTGCGCGAACAGGGCGTTCCGGTCGACGTCTACGCATTCAACGGCATCATGGCGCCGAAGGGCACGCCGCAAGCCATCATCGACAAGCTCAATGCTGCAGCCAATCTGGCCCTCAAAAAACCAGAGGTGCGCGAGAAGCTGCAACAGGTCGGTTTCGAGCTGTTTGGCGGAACTCCCCAGGACTTCCGCAAGTCGATCCTCACCTACATCGAGTTCGCCAGAAAACTAGGCCAGGAGAACAACCTCTCGATCGAGTGAGGTCTGCGAAGTCAGCGGGCGCCCCTGCGATTGAAGGGCCGATGCGATACAAGGGATCAAGCCGATGGCAGCAAAGTCAAAACGCCAAACGGGATTTTTCAGCGGACCGATCTCGGGCTTGAGGTATCAAACGCCGACGTGCACTGGTGTTACGGGTCCAAACGGCGAGTTTCAGTTCGAGGATGGCGAGAGGATCGCGTTCCTTGTCGGCGGACTGATCTTGGGGACGGCGATCGCCCGTCCGAGGCTGGACCTCTCTTTGCTGGTCAGCCGGGTCGATGGCGTCATGCACAAAGTGCAGGATCCCATCCTCACCAACATGGCGCGGCTTGTGCAGACGTTGGACGAGGACGGCGACGCCAGCAACGGCGTCCAGATCTCTGCGAAGGTCCATGACGTCGTCGGCACCCGGCCGATCAAGTTCGCACCGGACATGGGACCGACGATCGTCGAGTTCGCCGATCCCGTCGGCATGTTCACGGACGATCCGGTCGTCAGGACACTGATGCAGGATTTGAACAGTGCCGGTGTGTTTTCCGCAGACGCGCCGCGGCGCCTGCGCTCGGCAGCGGCTGCGCGCAACGAGCTTCGCCGGAACATGCTGGGCATTCGCCGATACCGGGACGTGAAGATCCCCTTGCGCAATGGGTCCTACATTTACGCCGATGTGTTCCGCCCAGACAAACCCGGCAAGTTTCCCGTGATCATGAATTTCGGCATTTACGGCCGTGCCTTCGTTCATCACTCGATCGGCGACGAGCTGGACGCCGAGAAGCACGAGCAGATGGAGGAGCGCTACTTCCTCGGCAATTCCGACGGCTACATGTACGAGAACCACGAGAGCGTGAATACGGCTGTCTGGGTGCCTCAGGACTACATCGCCGTTCGTGTCGACGGACCGGGCACCGGCAAGAACCCCGGCACGATCGGCCTATTCGGCATAGAGGAAGCGGAAGCCTATTACGACGCGATCGAATGGGCGGGTGTGCAGGACTGGTCGAACGGAAACGTCGGACTGTTCGGGATGTCCTACTACGCGATCAATCAGCATGCCGTGGCGAGCCTGCAGCCCCCCCATCTCAAGGCGATGGTTGCCGTTGGAACGGACACCAATCTGTACGAGGAGATGGTCTACCAGGGCGGCATCTTCAACAATCAATTCTGGCCGCTGTGGTGGAACTCACAGGTCGTCCCCGCCGTGTGCGGGGAGGTGCGGGCGTTGGACTACATGGCGGCGATCAAGGCTCATCCGTTCAACGAGCCCGACAGCGATTTCATCTACGGGCCGCGCGCGAAGCTGTTCATGAGCCCAGACATGAGCAAGGTCACCGTTCCGGTCTGGGTCGTCGGCGCCACAACGCATGCCGGCCACATCCATCAGATCGGCAGCAGCGAGGCCTTCATCGATACGCCGATCAAGGACAAGAAATTCGATCTCGTGGAGGACTGGTTCCAGAAGGCCTATTCCAGCACGATGGTCGCCGATCACATGGCGTTCTTCGATTACTGGTTGAAGGGCATCGACAACGGCATCATGGACAAGCCGCCCGTGCGCCTGGAGATCAGGACGGGCAGCGGCAGCCTGTACGTGCAAGAGGAGAACGAGTGGCCCGTCGCCCGCACGCGCTACACGAGATGGTATTTGGACGCGACGCCATCGGACTGGAAGGGCGACGGCAGGCGACAGGATTTCATGCGCCTCTCGCAGAAGCCGCCGAGCAAGGACAGGAAGGCGGAATACTCGGCGCAGGTCGAACTTTACTCGGCCCATCCGAGAAAGCCCTGGGCAGCGGGGATCTCGTTCATCTCCGAACCCGTCGGTGAGGACATGGTCCTGGCCGGCTACATGAAAGCCGGATTGTGTGTAGCATCCAGCAGCCGCGACATGGATATCTACGTCTCCGTGCGCATCATGGAGGAGACGGGCGAGGAGATCGACTACGTCGGTCCGATGTATATCGCCAAAGATCCCAAGGGCATCAACCCGCTGGGAAAGGGCTGGCTCAAGGCATCGCATCGGAAATTGGATCCGGCCCGCTCCACCGAGTACCGTCCGAAGCATACGCATCTCGCTGCGGACTATGCGCCCCTGAAGCAGGGCGACATGGTGGAGGTCGAGGTGGAGATCCCTCCGAACACGGCGCTCGTTCGCAAAGGGCAACGCATCCGTGTCGATGTTCAACCTTACGACGGCTCGGGACATGGCCTCGGTCACCACTACGAGGCGAGCTACCACGACGGCGCCGTGAACTCCGTCTTCACAGGTCCGAAGCGCGCGAGCTACATCCAACTCCCGATCCTGCCGCCGAAGTGACGGCGGACGCACAGCTCGGCTTCGAGTTGTATGGCTGCCAGCCCGAGGCGTTCACGAACACCATCGTCCACTGCATCGAGTTCTCCAAGAAGCCCGGCGCGGAGAACAACCTGTCGATCGAGTGACGAAGCCGCAGGCGCGAGGTCCACATGAACATCAGCGGCAACACGATCCTGATCACGGGCGGCGGCACCGGGATCGGCCGCGGCCTCGCGGAGGCTTTCCACGCGGCGGGCAACGCGGTCGTTATCGCCGGCCGGCGACCCGTGCCGCTGCAGGACACCGTTGCCACCAACCCTGGCATGGCCAGCGAAATCCTGGACATCGCCGATCCCGTCTCGATCCGGGACTTCGCGCGCGAGGTGGTGTCGCGCCACCCGAAATTGAACTTGCTGATCAACAACGCCGGCGTGATGGGGCCCGAGCATCTCACCGCCGACGACGTGGACCTCACGACCGCCGAGGCCACCATCACCACCAATGTTCTCGGACCGATGCGCCTGACGGCAGCACTCCTGCCGCATCTGCGCCGGCAACCCTCGGCGACCATCATCAACGTCACGTCGGGCCTGGCCTACGTGCCGGTCGGTCGCGCCCCGAGCTATTGTGCCAGCAAGGCCGCGCTTCGATCCTACACGCAGACGCTGCGCTTTCAGCTCCGCGATACCGCCGTGCAGGTGATCGAGCTGGCGCCACCGCTGGTCGCCACCGACCTGCAGCCGTCCGAGAAGTCCAACCCGCGCGCGATGTCGCTCGACGACTACGTCACCGAGAGCATGGCGCTCCTGCGCGCCAATCCCGGTGCGACGGAGATCTATGTCGAGCGCGTGAAGCTGCAGCGCTTCGCCGAAGCGCGGGGCGAGTTCGGCAAGGTGTTCGACATGCTCAATCAGCCTGCGGCGAAACGCTGAGGCGCACGACGGGCCGGAACGCGGTAGCCGTCGACGTCCAGTGCCCGAGGCCGTGCCCCTCTCCCCGGGAGGAGAGGGCGGCGACGAAACCGACCGCGAGTCCGCCTGCTCGCCGGGCAAGCTCGACGAGCAGTCTCGGCGCGCGTCAAGCCTTCACGATGGTGTTGCGGAGGATGCCGAGCTTCTCGATCTCGCCCTCGTATTTGTCGCCGGGCTTGCAATAGCCCTTGGCGGGAACGACTCCCGGAGGCGACTTGCCGCTGCCGCCGAGCTCGGTATCCATCGACCACGACGTGCCAGCCGGCGTACCGGTGATGATCACCATGCCGGGGCGCAGCGTGAAGTTGACCGAGAAGAAGTGGATCAACTGCGCGCACGACCAGATCATCCGCGACGTGTTGGAGAGCTGGCGCAACTCCCCGTTCATCCGCGTCCTCAACTCCAGCGTCTGGGGATCGCCGATCTCGTCGGCGGTGGCGATGAACGGCCCCATCGGCGCGCTGGCGTCGAACGCCTTGCCGCGTCCGAGCTCGTACCAGACCGTACCGTTGGGCGTCTTGCGCACCTGAAGGTCACGCGCCGTCACGTCGTTGACGATGGTGTAGCCGAACACGTGGTCGAGCGCACTCGCCAGCGGAATAAAGCGGCCCGGCTTGCCGATGACGACGGCAAGCTCGGTCTCGCAGTCGATCTTCCTCGACAGCCGGTCGTCGACGGTGATGCCGGCCTCGGGACCGACGACGCAGTCCGAAGTCTTGATGAAGAACTCCGGCTCCTTGCCCGAGATCGGCGTATTGGCCTTCTCGGCGTTGTGGTCGAGATAGTTGGAGCCCGAGCACAGGATCGTGGTCGGCTGCATCGGCGCCAGCAGCTTGACGGAGGCGAGCGGCTTGCGGGCGGACGCGGTCGCCGTCTCGACCAACTTCTCGGCCGCGCGCCGTGCCTCGGCGCCTGCCGCGATGAACGAAACCGTATCACGAAACGGGCGGAGCGCCGCGGCGGGCTGGCCCGCGAGCGCCAGCGCCGGATCGATCACCTGGTCGCCAGCCAGAAACCCCAGCCGCGCCTCGCCCTCATGTGCGAAATTGACGATCTTCATTCCTGCCCTGCCCTTCTTGTCGCTGTGATTTGGTCAGGACCGTATCGGCCCGGCCAGAAGCGAGCAAGTTGCGGGGCATGCATGGAGCGCGGGGGGGACGCGCGCGGCGATCCGGGTCACCAGGGAAGAGCCCGCCACCCTCGCGCACGTGCCGCCCGCCGGATCGGAGGTGCAGAAGCCCCCTCTCAGCGCCGGATCGAACAGCTAGCGCGCAGTCGATCTCACGGCGCCAGCGCCTGGATGGCATTCGAGGGTAGCGGCGGGGCGTCCGGATCGTGCTCTCCAGAGAACTCCTTGGAGCCATCACGCCCGTAAAGATCGGGGCGGAACTCGACCTGCCCGGTCGACGGCTCGGCCCACGCCGTGATGTAGGTGAAATAGACCGGAATTTGACGCCCGAGGGTCAGGTCCACCGCCTGCCCGCCGGCGAGCGTATCCTCGATGCGCTGCTCGTCCCAGCCGTTTTCGCCGCGCGCGATCCAGCCGACCAGCTTGAACACGTCCTGCACCCTGACGCAGCCGGCGCTGAACGAGCGCGTCCGCTGCTGGAACAGCTGCTTCATCGGCGTATCGTGCATGTAGACGCCCTCGGAGTTGGGCATGTCGATACGCACGAGCCCGAGCGCGTTCTGCGGGCCGGGGTCCTGGCGGAACTTGATCGCCTGGGCATTCGCCGTGGTCCAGTCGATGACCGAGTGATCAATCACCGGACCGTTGAAGTTGCCGGTGAGGACGCGGATCTTCTCCTTGTCCAGATACTCCGGCTCCTTGCGCAGCTTGGGGATCAGATCGAGCGTCGCCACGCTGTCGGGCACGCGCCAGTACGGGAAGAAATTGAGTGCGCGGATGCTGGCCTTGAGACCCGGTGTCTGGCGCCCCTCGCGGCCGACGATGACGCGATGGCGCTGCTGCACCTCGAAGCGCTCGACCGCCTCGAGCTGAAACGCGGGGATGTTGACCAGCACATAGCGGTCCTCGATGCGGCCCTGCACGAGGTCGCGAAGCCGCGTATAGTTGAGCCTGAGCTGATTGAGACGGGCTTGGGCCGAGACGCTCATGGCCGCGATCGTTGGATGATCGATGCGATCGGAAACGCGCAACCCATTGCGCTGCTGGTAACGGCGCACCGCCGCCTCCAGCTCGCTGTCGTAGGTGAGGCTCTGATAGCCGGCAGCCGGCCCCGTCAGCTCACCGGTGATGCGCAACCGGCGGCGAACCAGCGGCACCCGTTCATCGTCGTCGCCCGGGCGGATCATCCGCGGCCCCGGGATCGACGGCCAGCCGCCCGCCGCTGCGATCTTTTGGTAATGGCCGATCCCGGCGTCCAGCGCCTCGAGCATCGCATCGCTGCGGTAGGGGGTGGAGTCGGGTCTCAGGTCGTCGAGCGGCTCGTTTTTCTTCTCGCGGGCCGATGGATCCCGGCGCGCTCCGCTGCCGTAGCTGCCTTCACCACCATTGCCGAAGCCCGGCAGGGCCTCCCACCAGCGCGCCTGAGACGCCTGGGCGAGCACCGCCGTCGGGACCAGCACCGCCGATGCCGTTCCAAGTGCTCTGAGGATCGAGCGGCGACTGGGCGCCTTGCCGGCCGTCCGGGGACTGCGGCTCTGGTCATCGCGCTTCGACATTCTCATCCCGTTCTTCCAGATCGGACGCCCTAGGGCCCGCGCCCTCGGCGACGTCCTCACGGCCCAACCCTCGATACCGCACACACCATCGCCGAGGAGAATCGCGCATCACAGCGCATCCCGTAGCTTCAACCGCCGGATATGGCCAAACAAAGACCGTTTACCAGCTCGTGATCGCCACTGCCACCCCGGCCACCCGTGGCAAACTCATCCACCTTGGCACCCATCATATCCAGATAAACTAATGTTGATCATCGACGACCCGCGACGATCAGAGAGCAGAGGCGCGGGAGCCGCAGACCTCACAGCCCAGATGCCGGCGAGGGCTGCACTTGCGCGGCAGCCCTTCCGTCGCATGGCCAAGAACGGCGTTTCAGAAGGGCTGTCGATCTCAATGAACCGCGAGGAACGTTAACAGCGGACGCAAGTTTCAGCGGGGGTGGGGTGAACATGAAAGGAGTCGCGTTCGTGACCCAACCTGCTTTCCGCTCACTCGTCGGCGTCGTGGTGGTCCTGGGATTGTTAGGCCTCTCGACTGTCGCGCCTGCGCGCCTGGGTGCCAAACCAGACGTGATCTACGTCCCGACTCCGACCGAGGTCGTCGACCGGATGCTGGAGCTGGCCAAGCCCGTGCAGGGTGAGCTTCTGATGGACCTCGGGTCCGGCGACGGGCGCATCCCGATAACAGCGGCCGAGCGTTACGGCGTTCATGCGATCGGCATCGACATCGACCCGCAGCGCATCAGCGAAGCGCAGAGCAACGCCAAGATCGCCCGCGTCGAGAACGCCGTCGAATTCCGCCAAGAGAATCTGTTCGAAACCGATATCAGCAAAGCCAATGTGATCACGCTCTATTTGCTCAATGAACTCAATGTGAAGCTGCGTCCACGTCTGCTCGAGGATTTGCAGCCGGGGACACGTGTCGTGTCGCACGCGTTCTCGATGGGCGACTGGGAGCCCGAGCGCCACGAGCGCGTCGACGGTCGCAACGTCTATTTCTGGGTCGTCCCGGCCCGCGTCGAAGGACGCTGGCGGCTGGACGCCGGGGGCAACGCCGGCATCTCGCTCGACCTGAAGCAGAAATATCAGAAGGTGTCGGGCTCGGCGCAGATCGATGGCCGCTCTGTTCCACTCGAGGACGCACGGCTGCAGGGAGCCGAGATTTCCTTCAAGCTCGACGGAAAGACCTATCACGGCAAGGTCGACGGCAGCTCGATGAGTGCCATCGACGGCAACGGCGACGCATGGCGAGCCGTGCGAAACTGATCGTGCTCCGAATGCAGGGCTCTGGACGTCGGCGAGCCCTGCAATCGAATTGAGCATCCCCATTCACCGCTATTCCTCTCGATCGTCGGGCGCGAGCCCCGCCGCCACGGAGCTTCATTGTCATGACTGTCGACAGTCCCGAGCGATCCCAGCCGCGCGCCACTCTGTCCGTACCCGACGGCATCGGAATGATCATCGGCGTGGTGATCGGCATCGGCATCTTCCGCACACCATCGCTCGTGGCAGCGAATGTGGACAGCGAATGGGCCTTCATGGGGTTGTGGCTCGCCGGCGGCCTCGTCACGATGGCCGGAGCACTCGTGTATGCCGAGCTGACGGCGCATTACCCGAGCGCGGGCGGCGAGTACACGTTCCTGTCGCGCGCCTTCGGGCGCAATGTCGCGATGCTGTTTGGCTGGGGCCGCATCTCGGTCGTACAGACGGGTGCGATCCCGGCCGTCGCGTTCGTGTTCGGCGATTACGCACAAACCGTGCTGCCGCTTGGAACAGTGGGTGTGCCGATTTACGCGGCACTTGCTCTGGGACTTCTGACATTCGTCAACCTGCGGGGAACCCACCAGGGAAAGAGTGCACAGAATGCGCTGAGCTTTCTGACTTTCGGCACCCTTATGCTGATCCTGATCGTCGCGCTTCCGCTCGCCGCTCCGGTCGAAACGCTGAACCCGTCGAGCGCCCCCTCCCCGGCGGGCGGAGCCTACGGGCTCGCCATGGTCTTCATTCTCCTCACCTATGGCGGATGGAACGAGGTCGCCTACATCTCCGCCGACGTGCGCGACGGCCGTCGCAATATGCTTCGTGTGCTGGTTCTGGGAACGCTCGCCATCACAGCGATCTACCTGATGATCAATCTGGCCTTTCTCTCCGCCCTTGGTCTCGAAGGGCTGCGAGCGAGCAATACCGTGGCCGCCGACGTGATGCAGAGTGCCATCGGCGAGATCGGATCCGTGATCGTCAGTCTCGCGATCTGCATCGCGGCACTCAGCACGCTCAACGCCTCGATCTTCACCGGAGCCCGCGTCTATTTCGCGCTCGGCTCCGACCTCGGCGCGTCACGAACGCTCGGCGCGTGGAATTCCGATGGGAACAATCCGCGGTTCGCGATCCTCATTCAGAGCGCGGTGGCCCTGACGCTGGTGGTGTTCGGCGCCATGCAGCGGGATGGCTTCCAAGCGATGGTCGAGTACACGGCACCCGCATTCTGGTTCTTCATGGTCTTGATCGGGCTGTCCTACTTCATCCTGCGGCACCGGGACGGCCATGCGTCGCTGCTTCTGACGGTCCCCCTCTTCCCGGTGGTGCCTGCGCTGTTCACCGGCGCATGCAGCTATCTCCTTTACGCGAGCCTCATGCATACCGGGCGCGGCGCTCTGGTCGGGGCCGCGGTGCTCCTGGCCGGCGTGCCCATCATTTTCCTGGTGCAGCGACGGGGCGGGATGCTTCCGGCCGCTGTCTCCAAGTCCTTGTGACGACCGTGGCGGGCGAACCCTTGACGGCGCTCGCCCGTTATCCCGGCATGGTCGCTATCAGGGAGCACGCCATGGAGAGCAAGAACGCGTTGCAGGTCGCGCACGAGGCGCTGCTGGATCTGGAGGAGCGCATCCACCGGAAGCGCCAGGAATTCTTGGCCCACGGTGTCGTCGGCGATGCGCTCGACCAGGACCTGGATGCGATGATGCAGCAGCACGGCCGCATCCGGGACGCGCTGCACGACGAGCGCTCGCCGACCCGGCAGACGCTCGACGCGGAAGTGGCGGTGCTCAGCTCGATGTTCGAGCGCTGGGTGGCGAGCAACGAGCGGCGGTTCTCGACGCATCAGCCTTGAGGCACTCCAGCGCCCAGCGCATCGATATCAACGCGCCTTTTGGCCGAACAGGATCGCCTGCGCCTCCTTGTCCGAGGACAGGTTGTTGACCGGGCGCAACTCCTTGCCGACGACGATGCCCTTGGCGACGGCCGGGCGTGCGGCGCACCGCTCGAGCCAGGCTTTCATGTGCGGAAACTGGGCGATGTCCTGGCCCTGGCCCTCCCAGAGCTTGGCCCAGGGGTAGCAGGCCATGTCGGCGATCGAATAATCGCCGGCGAGGAACGGCCGCTCGGTGACGCGCCGGTCGAGTACGCCGTAGAGGCGGTTGACCTCGTTGGTGTAGCGGTCAATGGCGTAGGGCACCTTTTCGGGCGCGTAGTTGCGGAAATGGTGCGTCTGCCCCGCCATCGGGCCGAGGCCGCCCATCTGCCAGAACAGCCACTGCTCGACCTCGACGCGCTGCCTCTCGTCGGCGGGATAGAACTGTCCGGTCTTGCGGCCGAGATACTGCAGGATGGCGCCCGACTCGAACACCGAGATCGGCTGGCCCCCCGGTCCGTCCGGATCGACGATCGCAGGCATGCGGTTGTTGGGCGCGATCGCCAGGAACTCGGGCCTGAACTGCTCGCCTTTGCCGATGTTCACCGGCTTGATCTCGTAGGGGAGCCCGCACTCCTCCAGCATGATCGTGATCTTGTGCCCGTTGGGCGTCGGCCAGTAGTGAACCTCGATCGGCCTTTGGGCCATGGAACAGCTCCTCGCGTGGTACTTCGATGGACGCGATCCTACACGGACGAGAGGCGCGAGGGGAGACGGTCGCAACACCCGCCCCGGTCCCAATCATTTGCCTTCTCGTTGCTCAGATTGAAGAGTACGTTATTTCCCACAAGTAAAAACACAATCTGGGAGGACACAGATGAAGTCGCGTCGCGACGCGCTCGGCTTGGCCGTAGCGCTCTTCACTGCCGCAATCTGCGGTGCACCGGTTCTGGCACAGGCCCAGACGGCCTACGGCATCACCTACATCGAGACGGCTCCAAAGAAAGCCGCCGACGCCCGCAAGCTGGTCGCTGCCTATCGCGACGCCGCCATGAAGGCTCAAGGCGTCGTCCAGTTCGATGCTCTGCAACGCATCGGCACCCCGAGCCACTTCGCGATCGTCGAGGCTTGGAGCAACACCAAGGCCCAGGAAGCGTTTGCGGCATCCGACACGGGCAAGGCCTTCCGCAAGAACATCGCGCCACTGATGACGTCGGCCTACGACGAGCGCCCGCACAGCGCGTTGTCGGTCGGTGGCAAGCAAGCCAAGCCCGGCGCCATCTACGCTGTCACGCACGTCGACATCATCCCTACCAAGAAGGACGAAGGCGTGAGCGCCACGAAGGGATTGGCAGACAAAAGCCGCTCCGCCGTCGATGCGCTCCGCTTCGATGCCCTGACCCAGATCAGCCGCCCCAATCACATGACCATCGTCGAGAGCTGGAAGTCGAAGGCGGCCAAGGACAACTTCACCGTCAACGCCGGCCTCAAGGCCTACCGCGAGAACCTGACGCCGATGTCGGGCAGTCTCTACGACGAGCGGCTCTACAGGCGAGTGAAGTAGGCGCAGCCGAAGACTGACAACGCACAGCCAATGGGCAGGGGCGATGCTTCCCTGCCCTTATTTCAATCTTGCCGCTCATACGCCCCGATGACACGCTCCGCCCCACGCCAACGAGCGGAGAGCATCATGATCATGAGCAGCGTCAAATCCCTTGCCGTCACCCTGGCCGCGATCGCCGCGATCACGGCCGCGACCCTCGCCGGCATCGGCGGTGCCGTCGCCGACGACTGGCCGTCGAAGCCGATCAAGGTGATCATTCCGTTCGGCGCGGGCAGCGCGACCGACGTGGTGCCCCGCATCGCGCTGGAGCAGCTACAGGCCCAGCTCGGCCAGCCCATCGTCATCGAGAACCGCCCCGGCGCCGGCTCCGCTACCGGTACCGCGGCCGTCGCCAAGGCCGAGCCCGACGGCTACACGTTGCTGATCACCTCGTCGGCGTTCACGGTCTCGCCGGCGATGTACGCCAGCCTGCCCTACGACCCGGTCAAGGATCTCGCGGCCGTGATCCCGGTCGGCGGATCGCCGAGCGTCCTGATCGTGCCGACCGATCGCGGCTTCAAGACCGCCGCCGACATGGTCGCCGCAGCCAAGGCCAAGCCCGGCTCGTTCAATTTCGCCACGGTCGGCGCGGGCTCGGCCGTTCACATGGCGGCCGAGAAGTTCCGCCTCGCCGCGGGCTATGAAGCCGCGCACGTCCCCTTCAAGAGCGGCGCCGAGGCGCTGACCGAGATCATCGCCGGACGCATCGACTACTATCTGTGCCCGATCGGAACCGCGCTGCCGATGATCAAGGACGGCAAGGTGACGGCGCTCGCGATCTCGAGCCCGAAGCGGGCCTCGGCGCTGCCGGAGCTGCCGACCACGGTGGAGGCGGGCTTCAAGGATTCCACCTACGACGTCTGGCTCGGGATGCTGGCGCCGGCCAAGACGCCCAAGCCGATCCTCGACAAGCTCTATGCCGAGATGGCGAAGGCGCTGGCGATGCCCGCCGTTCGCCAGAAATACGCGCAGATGGGCATCGAGCCGCTGCCGCTGACGTCGGCCGAGTTCGCCACCCAGATCTCGCGTGAGATCGCCGGCAACGCCGCGCTGGTGAAAGCGATCAACATCAATCCGAAATGATCCGGCGGCGTCGTGCCCGATGCCGGCTGGACAAGGCCCTGGCAATCGCAGTTAGCTGCCCCGCCCGCGACCGCGCCGACAGAGCGCCGATGCGGGTGGGGGAAGCGAGATGGCCGGGGACTACGACTACATCATCGTCGGTGGCGGGGCGGCGGGGTGCGTCCTGGCGAACCGTCTGTCGGAGCGCGCGGCCAACCGCGTCCTGCTGATCGAGGCCGGCCGCGACACGCCGCCGGGCAGGGAGCCCGCCGACGTGCTCGATACCTATCCGGTCTCCTACTACAATCTCGCCTACGCGTGGAAAGGACTGACCGGGCATTGGCGGGAGAAGGACACCTCGCCCGACACCGCGATCCGCCAGGCCCGCATCATGGGCGGTGGTTCCTCCGTGATGGGCATGGTCGCCCTGCGCGGGACGCCGCTCGACTATGACGAGTGGGCCGGCCTCGGTGCCGACGGCTGGGGCTGGGAGGATGTCCTCCCCTACTTCCGCAAGCTCGAGACCGACACCGACTTCGGCGCGACCGCACCCGGCGACCACGGGGCCGATGGACCAGTCCCGATCCGCCGGCTTCCCGAGGCTCAATGGCCACCGCTGCTGAAGGCCCTGGCCCGCTCCGCCCGCGACAGCCAGGTCGCCGACATCGCCGACCTCAACGCCGACTTCCGCGACGGTTTCGGCCCCCTGCCGACGAGCAAGTTCGAGGACAAGCGGGCGTCGAGCGCGATCTGCTATCTCGACGCGGCGACGCGGGCGCGGCCCAACCTCACCGTCTCGGCCGGTGTCGAGATGAAGCGGCTGCTGGTCGAGGGCACCCAAATCACCGGTGTCGAGATCGAGAGCGGCGGCGGGCGCCAGCGACTGACGGCACGCGAGGTGATCGTGTCGGCCGGCGCGCTGCAATCACCGGCGGTGCTCCTGCGTGCGGGCGTCGGACCGGCGGCTCACCTGAGGGAGTGCGGCATCGACGTCGTGGCGGATCGCCCGGGCGTCGGGGCCAACCTGCACAACCACCAGATCCTCTACCTGATCGCCCACATCAAACGCTCTATGCTGCCGCCGGGTGGCCAGCGCGCGCATACGACCGCGACGTGGCGCTATTCCTCCGGCGTCGCACAGTGCCCGGCGGCGGACATGTACATCAGCTTCGTCGGCCAGACCGGCTGGCACGAGTTGGGACGCCGTCTGAGCGCACTGACGCCGGCGGTGCTGAAGCCGTTCTCGCGCGGACACGTTCGGCTGAAGCCGGAGGCGCCCGACGGCATGCCCGAGATCGTGTTCGCGTTCCAATCCGACGATCGCGACCGGGTGCGCCACGCCAAGGCCGTGCGGCGGGCGGCGGAATGGCTGCTGTCGCCGGAGGTCGCGCCCTGCTGGCACAGCGCGTTTCCGGTCGCGCGCACCGACCGGATGCGGCAGCTCAACGACATCACGGCGTGGAACCGCTGGCGCGCGCGCGGCATCGCCGCGGTGCTCGACCACGTGCCGCCGGCCAGCCGCTCGATCATCGGCACCATGTCGCATCGCGGGCTCGACGTCGGACGCCTCGCCACCGACGACGAGGCGCTCGACGAGTTCGTGCGCTCGACCGTGACCGGCATGGCGCATCACGCGGGCACCTGCCGGATCGGGCGCGCCGGCGATCCAGCCGCCGTGGTCGACGCTCAGGGCCGCGTCCATGGCGTTCGCGGCCTGCGCGTCGTCGATGCCTCGGTGATGCCGTGGGTGCCGCGCGGCAATACCAATATTCCGACGCTGATGGTGGCCGAGAAAATGGCCGCCGCGATCCTCGCCGCCTGACACGCGCCTGCTCAGTCCTCGATGCGGAAGCCGACGCGGATCGTCACCTGCCAGTGCTTGACCTTGTCGGCCTCGATGAAGCCGCGCGTCTCCAGCACCTGGAACCAGTGCATGCCGCGCACGCTCTCGCCGGCCTTGGCGATGGCCCGCTTGATCGCGTCGTCGCTCGACACCTCGGAGGATCCGGTGAGATCGAGATGCTTGTAGACGTGGCCGCCCATGCGCGCCTCCCTGGTTGCATATCCAGGTGATATGGGGATGGCGGCGGGAGTGGGGAATAGCGGCGGGCTTCGCGTCCGCGCGGTCTCGGGCCGCGATCTGAAAAAACATCCTTGGCCAGATCCGGGCCGATCGTCGTAACCTGCTCGATGGCCGGCGCCCTTCACCGGCCGTCACCCACCGGAACCGACACGATGTTCGTCACCTTCTTCACCGAGCTGAAAGCGGCCAAGATCCCGGTGACGCTGAAGGAATACCTGGTGCTGATGGAGGCGCTCGGCGCCGATCTCGCGAGCCAGCGGGTGGAGGATTTCTACTACCTCTCGCGCGCGGCCCTGGTGAAGGACGAGCGCCACCTGGACAAGTTCGACCAGGTGTTCTCCCACGCCTTCAAGGGCCTGGAGCTGATGAGCGAAGCGGCCGACAAGCCCGAGATCCCCGCCGAATGGCTGCGCTCGCTCGGCGAGAAGTTCCTCACCGAGGAGGAGAAGAAAAAGATCGAGGCGCTCGGCGGCTGGGACAAGCTGATGGAGACGCTGAGAGAGCGCCTCGCCGAGCAGAAGGGCCGCCACCAGGGCGGCAACAAGTGGATCGGCACCGGCGGCACCTCGCCGTTCGGGGCCGACGGCTACAACCCCGAAGGCGTGCGCATCGGCCAGAAGGGGAACCGCAACTTCCGCGCGGTGAAGGTCTGGGACAAGCGCGAGTTCAAGGACCTCGACGACACGGTCGAGCTCGGCACCCGCAACATCAAGGTCGCGCTGCGCCGCCTGCGCAAGTTCGCCCGCACCGGCGCCGCCGAGGAGCTCGACCTCGACGGCACCATCCAGGGCACCGCCCACAAGGGCTATCTCGACATCCACCTGCGGCCCGAGCGGCGCAACGCGGTGAAGGTGCTGATGTTCTTCGACATCGGCGGCTCGATGGACTGGCACATCAAGACCGCGGAGGAGCTGTTCTCGGCGGCGCGCGGCGAGTTCAAGCACCTCGAATACTTCTATTTCCACAACTGCCTGTACGAGTACGTCTGGAAGGACAACCGCCGCCGCCACACCGAGCGCACCGCCACCTGGGACGTGCTCCACAAGTACCCGTCCGACTACAAGGTGGTCTTCATCGGCGACGCGTCGATGAGCCCCTACGAGATCACCGTGCCCGGCGGCTCGGTCGAGCACATGAACGAGGAGCCCGGCTCGCAATGGCTGCGCCGCGTCTGTGACATCTACCCGCAGTGCGTCTGGCTGAACCCGGTGCCCGAGGACAACTGGGCCTGGACGCCCTCGATCAAGATGGTCCGCGACATCCTCGACGGCCGCATGTACCCGCTGACGCTCGCCGGCCTCGACGACGCCATGCGCGAGCTGATGCGGTAGGGCGTCCTGCACGTGTCGGCGATGGGGGGCAGAGGAAGCGGACGCGGTCTCCCTCTCCCTGCAAGCGAAGCGTAGCGGGGAGAGGGGTCATGCCGGAGGCATGCATTCAGCGTGGGTGAGGGGCGGCTACTGGCTCGACGCGCTGGGTTTGGCGAATGGCTCGCGCGGCCCGCAAGAGCGAGAGGCTTCTCTGAACATCTGGCGGCTCCGCCGCCGGGGCCTCTCGCGCTCTCCCCCATCATGCCGGCGGCATGTCTTCGACATGACGGGCTGAGCCCCTGGACCCAGCTTTATGGCGGGTAGGCAGAGGGAGCGGTCGTGGCGTCCCCTCTCCCCGCAAGCGAAGCGCCGCGGGGAGAGGGTCAGGGTGAGGGGCGGCGACTGGCTCCGTCGGCATGGATGGACCAGCGGACACCGACGACGTCCTCGCCCAGGCCTGAGTGCGCGTCGCCCTTGACCCGGAGCGACATCTCAAAGGTTCGCGTCGCCTTGACAAAGCACCTCCGCTTCCGTTCGGTACGGACGAATAGTATATGAGGAGATGGGGTGCCAGGGGTAGACGTAGCTTCAATAGGGCACGAGCGGCTTAGAGTAGGTCTGTTTCTTGGTGGCATAATGAAGGTTAGGGCAGTGCGTGAGTAATTGATCGTGCCACTGAGTTGCTGGCTCGGCGTGGATATCTAAATAATTGATAAGACTGGAGCTCAAATGATGTTTAAGGTAAGTACTTTCGTCGTGGTTTCGGCGCTCTTCGCTATTGGCGATCAGTCTGCCATGGCTCAGGATCACGCTGCGCCTGCGGGCTATGACAGCGCTTCTGCTCGACCGGTCCTTTATCCGCTCCAGATGAGGACGCGCCTCATTAGGATCTTGGAAGCTGAGTGGGTCGAAGGCGGTAAGTTTACAATCGCCGCCGATGGAACAGCCCATCCCTCTGCGGCTCCCGAGCAAGGCGCTCCAGCTGCCTTTGGCCGAATACAGGCTTATTGGAGTCTCTTCAGCAGTAAGGAGAATTACGTCGACTTCAATCGACGCCTCTTGGCGGATCGCAAGTTTGGCGGCGCAGACGCTAAGACGTACTGCGCCGGACACTATCAGGGCAAGGACTCCGACGCCCATATCGGGGGGTGCATGCCTTGGTCAGCGGCATTTATCAGCTGGGTGTTCCAGACAACTGGGGTTTTGCAACGAGAATTCCCACGAGGCGCCGCCCACCGCGAATACGTGGATGCGTTGTTGTCAATTCATCAAGATCGGGGAAGGAACTCACTTTTCATTCCAAAAAATAATGGTACCTACAAACCTATTGCCGGTGATTTGATTTGCGCGGATCGCACGCCGTCCGCTGCCGAGCGTCTTAAAACCTTCGAAGCTCGCATCAAAGAAGTGCAGTCGGGACAACCTCCGTATCGACCGATGCACTGCGACATAGTTTCAGATGTCAAACCTGCTTCAGTGCCTTCATTTCCGCGACATCTACGTAACTCGCTGACCTAATGATCGAATCAGGTAGATCGCTTGCCGTGGGCGGTATCACTCGGCGGGTGAAGGCAGATGCGAAGCTTCGAGATCGTGCGATCGAGCACCGAT
>CAMDBL010000010.1 GCA_945889015.1 Devosia equisanguinis | reverse complement strand
CGCCGCGTTCGGCACCTTCGAGTATTTCATGAGCATCATCGGGTAGGCGATGTGGAACTCGGTCGGCTTCCCGACTGGACCGACCGGCCAGAGAGAATGGTTCATGTCGTCCATGATCTCTTTCATCTTCGGATCCTTGGCGGCACCCGCCTTGGCCGCGGCGTAGATCGACACGCCGTTGTTGGTCAGGCTGACCTCGCCCGCCAGGAACGCCTTGTTGTTGAAGGCGTCGTTCCAGGATGCGGTGCCCGGCACGAAGTGATCGGACATGGCCTTCGCGTACTCGAGCGCCTTCACCGTGCCATCCGAGTTGATGGTCACCTTGTCGTTCTTGTCGACGAGGTTACCGCCGTGGGCCCAGAGCGCCCAATGCACCCAGGCGTTGCCGTCGCCCGAGGCGCGACCGAGCGCGAAGCCGCCTGCGACGCTCTTGGCCTTCAGCGCCTTCATCAGCTCGAGGAAACCGGCGGTATCCTTCGGAACCTCCTTGAAGCCCGCCTTCTCGATCATCGACTGGCGGAAGTTGATGACGTTGCCGTTGTAGGCGATCGGCAGGGCGATCCACTTGCCCTTCGACTTGCCATACGTCTGCGCCGTCTCGACCCAGCCACCATATTTCTTGCCGAGATAATCGGCGACATCCGTCACGTCGACACACTTTTCGGGGAAGAGGTGCGGCAGGGAGTAGAGGCCCCAGAACAAGTCCGGACCCTGATTGGTATTCGCGGCGACCGAAGCCTTCGGCTGCACGTCGTCGAGCGACTCGTTGACGACGTTGACCGCAACGCCGGTCGCCTTGGTGAAGGCGGCGACGACGCGCATGAATGCGTCCTCCTCCGCCTGGATGAAGCGCTTCCAGCGCAGAAGTTGCAGCTTGGCGCCCTTCTCCGCCTTGAACGGAGCGCTCTGCGCCCAGGCGGTGGCGAAACCATCGAGGCCACCGAGCGCGGCAAAACCGCCAGCGGCAGCCGCACCTGTCATCACGGAACGGCGTGAAATCGTCTTGTCGGTCATCGTGTCGCTCTCCCTTGGTTGACTTGGCTTTTCGGGTCTTCTGGTGACGGATCTAGAGGCGCTGCCCCGTCTGCTTGTCGAACACGTGCGCGACGTCCGCCCGTGGCTTCAACCGGATCTTCTGGCCCGGCTTGAACTCGTGACGCTCCCGGAATACGCCGATCAGATCCCTGTCACCGAGCCGGGCGACCACCTGCGTCTCCGATCCGGTCGGCTCGACCACCACCACCTCGGCCTCGAAGCCGTCATCGGCGATGTCGAGATGCTCGGGCCGGGTGCCGTAGATCACCGGGCGGCCATCGCTGCCCGCGGGCGCGGAGACGAGCGGCAGACGCGCTTTGCCGGCGGCTTCGGCGTAGGGCTTGCCACCGTCGGACTTGATGTGGCCCTCGATGAAATTCATTGCCGGCGAGCCGATGAAGCCGGCCACGAAGACGTTGCTCGGTCGATCGTAGAGCTCCAGCGGCGCGCCCATCTGCTCGACGATGCCGTCGTGCATGACGACGATCTTGTCGGCCATCGTCATCGCCTCGATCTGGTCGTGCGTGACGTACACGGTCGTCGTCTTCAGCCGCTGGTGCAGCTCCTTGATCTCGGTGCGCATGGCGACGCGCAGCTTGGCGTCGAGGTTCGACAGCGGCTCGTCGAACAAGAACACCTGAGGATCACGCACGATCGCGCGCCCCATGGCGACGCGCTGGCGCTGGCCACCCGAGAGCTGCCGGGGATAGCGGTCGAGCAGTTTGTCGAGGCCGAGGATGCCGGCCGCCTTGTCGACGCGCTCCTTGATGACGTCCTTGGGGGCATCCCGCAATTTCAGCGAGAACGCCATGTTGTCGCCGACGGTCATGTGTGGATAGAGCGCGTAATTCTGGAACACCATCGCGATGTCGCGCTCTTTGGGATGCACGTGGTTGACCACGCGATCACCGATCGAGATCGTTCCCGATGTGATGTTTTCCAGCCCTGCGATCATGCGCAACAGCGTGGACTTGCCGCAACCCGAAGGGCCGACGAGAACCACGAACTCGCCATCCGAGATCGGCACGGAGACACCGTGCAGGATTTCCACGGGACCGAATGCCTTGCGAACGTCGCGGATCTCGACAGACGCCATTCTGTATCCTCCCTTGATCCGCCGCCCTTTCCAGGCATGTTTTTTTGGCGGACCTACTATGCCAAGGCTCACAGGCTTTCGCCCAGGCGTCAAGCCGCCTGCCCAAGGATTCGCCACTTCGATGCGTTCGGAGGCTCTAGACGAAAGTCGCAGTCGTCACTCGTCCGACATCTGCTGGGTCGGCAGTGCTCGGCTGTCCACAGGACGGTGATCGGGAGTCCGCGGACTGAGTGACGACGGAGCGCGCGTCGCGCATTAGCCAGCTTCCGCTTGACGCTCGCGAACCATTCATGACAGGAGTGTGACACATTACACAACCTTGAGTTGAGATACATTCGTGATGCACGTTGATAATCCTGCTCGGGCGCGGGTGCCAGGGCGAAACGCCGCCGCGCGCCTCAGCGTGAGCCTCCTTGTAGTGATGGCCGCGCTGGCTGGTCTTGCGGTCCCCGCCCTCGCGATCCCCTCCCCCGAGCTGGTGATCGGCTCGCTGTCGAGCGTTTCGCAGGTGGTGGCGCTGGTGACCGCGATGCTGGGTGGTGGAGCCGCTGTCGCCGCCCGCACCGGCTGGCAGCGATCCTCGCGCGTCATGCTCTGGAGCCTACTCGGCTTCGCCGCGCTAGCCATCGTCTCGATCGGCTTCAATGCCTACCAGTGGCAGGACGCGCGCAACGAGCGCAGTGCGAGGCTCCAGGCGACATTGCTGAGACCATCGCGGCTGCCGGGCCAGCCGACTCCCGATCCAACGTTGAAGGAGCTTTCCTTCAGCCAGCAGGCCGGCCACCCTCTCGGCATCACGACGCAGGAGGCCGCGCGCCTCCTCGAAACAGCGAGGAACGCCTCCGACGTCGTCATCCTGGACATCCGCGAGACCGCCGAGACCGAGATGGGCGCTCCGCCCGGATCCATCGCCGTCCGCGGCCCCGACCTGCCGATGTCGCACATCGACCTCAAGGGCAAGACGACGCTGATGGTTTGCCACAACGGCAATCGCAGCTCGGAGAACTGCATCGCGCTGGCCGCGAAGGGGATCGACTGCCGGTTCATCATCGGCGGACTCGAGAAATGGGTGGTGGAGAAGCGGCCGATGAGCGGCTTGCAGGACCGCACGCTCGACGAACTGCGCGCCATACAGTCGTATCCCAACCAAAATACGCTGCTCGATACGGCGCAGGTGCACGACCTCGTCCGCACCGACAATGTGCTGTTCGTCGACATGCGCTATCCCGGCGAGTTCGCGACCGGCCATCTCCCCGGCGCCGTCAACTTCCCGATGCGCCGCATGACCACCGCCGCGATCAAGGAGAGGATCGCGAGCCTGCCCAGACGGCCGATCGTGGCGCCCTGCTACGACCGCCGAAGCTGCTTCTTCGGCGAGGTGATCGGCCTCGAGCTGACCCGCGCCGGCCACGACTTCCGCGGCCGCTATACGGTGCCGTGGGAGTATTTCATTCCGTCCGGCCGCCCGCCGCACGTCGAGGCCTGGATCGCGCAGAGCCAGCGCAGTCTCTGGGACAAGGCCCTCGACCACACCACGCCGACCCTCGCAACCCTCGCCCGCGAAACCGGCTTCCCCTGGGCGATCCTGTTCGTCGCGTTGCTCTCGCGGCTGCTGATCCTGCCGCTGTCGTTGAAGGCGGAGCGCGACCAGATCGCGAGCCGGAGGCTGACCGCGGAGCTCGATCTCTTGAAGTCCCGCCTCGCGGCCGATCCGCCGCGCCGCATGCGGGCGATCCAGGCGTTCTATCGCCGTCATGGACTGACGCCGGGCCGCAACCTGCTGGCGCTGCTGTTCCTTCCGATCATGACGCTCGCCATCGCCAGCGTCCACCGCCTCGCGGGCGAGTTGCCCCAGGCGCTGTGGTGGATGGAAAGCCTCGACACCCGCGACGAGACACTGCTGCTGCCGCTGCTGTTCGGTATTCTGATCGCCATCTATCTGCACGTCAGCCTCGCCGAGACGCAGCGCCACCGCATGATCGTCTGGACCCTCGGGCTCGCTGCGATGACGACCGCGGCGGCGCTCCTCTCGGCGGCTGCCGACATCTATCTCGTCGCGAGTGCCGCGTTGCTGCTGCTCCAACGCACCTTGATCACCGCCGACCTCAGCTTTCTGGCAGCACCCGTCCGCTGGCTCCATCGGCGCCGCCTGCAGTGGGGCCTCCCTGCCGGCGTCGTCTCGCTGCGCGACGCCGAGCGTCTCGCCGGCGCGGGCAACAAGGCCTACCGTCTCGCCCGTCTGCAAAGTGCGGGCATCGGCGTGCCGGCGGGCATCGTGTTGACCGCGCCCTTCCTCGAGCGCTTCGCCACGGCCACACAACGTCAGCGGCGCCGTACTCTCGACAGGCTGTGGCGCCGGCTCGGACGGCAGCCACTTGCCGTGCGCAGCTCGGCCGCCGCCGAGGACGGGGCCGTACACAGTTTCGCCGGCGTATTCGACAGTGAGTTGCATGTCGACCGCGCCGGGCTCGAGGCCGCCGTCGGCCGGGTCGCCGCATCGTTCACGGCCGAGCGTGCCGCGAGCTACGACATGGCACCGAGCGACGGCAATATCATCCTTCAGCAGATGATATCCGCGCGGCATGCCGGCGTTCTGTTCACGCGCGATCCGCTCTCACCGGCCGCCGCGCTGGTCGAGATGGTCGACGGGGACGCGGATGCGCTCGTCTCGGGTCGCGCGCTGCCAGGTACGTTTCGTTTCGGGCGATATTCGCAGACACCACTCGGCGGGGATGCGGCGGCTCCAATCGAGCTTTCGGCGCTGCTCGAGGTCGGAAGGCGGGCCGAAAGGATGTTCGGCGCGCCGCAAGACATCGAATGGACCTGGACGAATGATGGCTTTCACATCGTGCAGAGCCGCGACATCACCAGCCTCATGAGCCGCGACGACGACGAGCGGCTGCTGCAGGCCGACTGGAGCCGCATCCTGGGGCGCGGCGCCGGGATGGCTCGCGAGGCGGGTGCCGATGCGATCCTGTTCCAGCAGAACGAGATGTCCGAGCAGTTGCCGCGACCGACGACGCTGTCACTGTCACTGATGGAGGCGATGTGGTCGAGCGGCGGCAGCGTCGACCTCGCCTGTCGCCGGCTCGGCCTCGGCTACCGGGTCGATGAGGAACAGGCGAGTTATCTGACCACGATCGCCGGCCGGCTCTACGTCGACAAGATCGAAGCCCGGCGCCGCGCACCCACTGTCACCCGCAGATCCCTGGTCAAGCTGGTTCGATCCGTTCCCGCCATCGAGAGGACATTTCGCGAGACGTTCCTGCCGACGTTCATCGAGCGCATGGCGCTGCTCGAGGCGGTGGACTTCGATCGCATGCCGACGCCGCGGCTCGTCACCGAGATCGGCAAGCTCCATGACGGCTTCCTCCACGAGACGCACGTCGCCGTCGATGTCGTCAACATCGCCGCCGGCATCGTCGTCGCGCAGGCGACACAAGCTCTGGGCTCCCGCGGGCTCGACGCCGCCCACTGGCTTTCGGGCGCGCCGCCGACCACCATCGCCGCCGGGATTGCGACCGCGGCAGCCCTCGACGGTCAACGGCGGATCGAGGCCCTGCGCGACGCCGCCGGCCACCGCGCGGCGTTCGACTACGAGCTGTCGGAGCCGCGCTACGGCGAGGACGAGGCGAGCCTGCTGGCATTGCCCGGCATGATCGGCGCACCACACCAGCGCGACGACACCGGAGCCGTTCCGCTGCCGGACGATCTCGCCGGACTGGTCGAGAGCGCCCGTAGACTCGAGACGCTGAAGGAGGATGCCAAGCATCATTCGCTGCGCGAGTTGGCGCTGCTGCGGCGTGCGATCGTGGCGCTCGACCGGCGCCTGGGATGGGACGGCCTCTCGTTCCATTTGACGTTCGAGGAGCTGGCGCGGCTCGGCGAGCCGGAGTCGGCGGACCTGAACCGCCTGGCCGGTGAGCGCCGCCTCACGCGCGAGCTGTGGGCCGGGCGGCGGCCGCCGCAGGCGAGCCTCACGTTGCCTCAGCTCGAGCGTGCCGCAGCCGGAACTCTCGCCTCACCGCTGGCGAGGGGGACGCTCGGTGGAACCCGAGTCGCGGGCTCCCGCCGCGCCGTCGGCCGCGCTGTGCCTGTCGGCGACACCGAGGCCGAGCGCGGCCTACCGATCGCGGGCTTCGAGCCAGGCGACATCATCGTCGCCCGCATGTTTCATCCGGCATGGCTTCCCTACCTCCGGACCGCCGGCGGCATCGTCATCCAGCTCGGCGGCTGGCTCAGTCACATGGCGCTGCTCGCGCGCGAGCGCGACGTGGCGATGATCGTCGGCGTGGAGGATCTCTCGGCGATCTCGCCCGGAGCCCGCATCGCACTCGAGACCGATGGCAGGATCGAGGTCGTTCCCCCGGACACGGCCGGCGTGACCAGCGATGCAGCCGATGATGCGGCCACCTCCGGGGAGGCGGTCGAGCGAGCTGCGGCCTGAGAGCTGAGGCTCGCCTGTGTGGCCTATGCTGCCAACAGACAGAACAGCGGCAACAGCGCCAACGCCAAAAGCGGGCCGGTGTTGCCCCATCCCCATCTCATCGACACGAAGGCCATGCCAAGCTCCTCATATAACCGGCCGGGCATCGGCCGTCTGGAACACGACCCTATCAACCGTCCCTCAATTCCATGCTGAAGCGGGCGCCGCAGTTCCAGGCAAATACGAAGACAAATCGATTCTGAAACGAGCGGTGTCGGCCGAGAGAATGCAGCACACCGGCAAAAATTTGTTTTGAGACGCTCAACGCATTATTGATAACTGCAGTTTATTGTCGTCGTCACGGTCGAGCCCCGGCACCCCACCCACCTCCGGCTCGAAGGCATGATGCCATCCGTGAGCCGGCCGTGCCCGGCATGTTCCCATCCCACCGATCGTTCCGTTCGAGCGTGCGCATCACCCGGCGCCCGCTGCGTCCGGTGCGTCCATGCGCCAGGGAGCACCCCATGCGACCAATATCATTGCACCATTTCCCCTGCTCTTTTCTGTATTGCTCCGAGCTCCCTGGCGCATTTCCGGTCCGATACATCAAACTCTCCATTTCGCTTTTCGTCGTCATCGCGATGACGTTGCTCGCGCCCCATCGGGTTCGAGCCGAAACGCTCGTCGT
Source organism: Devosia equisanguinis (assembly GCA_945889015.1). Classification (GTDB taxonomy): domain Bacteria; phylum Pseudomonadota; class Alphaproteobacteria; order Rhizobiales; family Hyphomicrobiaceae; genus CAMDBL01. The sequence goes on along the minus strand of CAMDBL010000010.1, from coordinate 35,929 downwards.
TCAGGGCTCAACAACGTTCAACTCGCGCCTCATGGAGCCTTACCAGCGCGTGATCGAGACGATGTCGGGCGTGACTTTGAAGGTCATCCCGAACAAGTCGCAGAGTGGTCTCATCTCTCTGCTCGAAGGCCGTGCGGATCTCGCGATGATCTCGTCTTCCCTCGAGTCCGAGATCGCCGGCCTCACCGCCAGGTTTAATCAGGACCAGCTGTCTCAGCTCAGTGCGCATCTGGTCGATTCCACGCGCGTGGCGTTCGCCCTGCATCCATCCAATCCAGTCAAGAAGGCCAGCCTCGACATCGTCCGCAAGATCCTGACCGGCCAGATCACGAGCTGGCGCACGCTCGGCGGTCCCGATGCGCCGATCCGCGTCGTCTACAGCCGCTCCGGCGGCGTGACCCAGACGGTCCAGACCGGCCTTCTCGGCGGCGGACCGATCCTGGCCGCCAACCAGCTGCCAATGGGAAGCGGGGCGCAGGTGATCAAGGTCGTCGCGCAGGAACCGACCGCACTCGGCCTCAGTCAGTTGAAGCTCACCGCAGCCCATGCACTGATCGACCTCGAGGTCGAGGAGGTGATCGAGCAGCAGCTCTACCTCGTGTCACTCGGCAAGCCCAGCTCGCGCGCCACGGCTGTCATCGACACCGCACGGATCATCGCGCAGCGCCGCCTCGCCACCAGCGAGAAGTGACCCACTGGGCATCGTCATCAGAGAACCCATCATGCAGCAGAGCGTAGTGAGTTTCTGGCGGCGAGGCATCGCTGCACGATCGTGGCTGGTCGCCGGACTGACGCTGGCCGCGGTGGCGGCGCTGGCGATCCCCGCATTACGGCTTTCGGAGATCACGTTCCAGGCGTCGCAGCATGTCTCCACCACCGTTGCCACCGGCATCACCACGGCCGCGGACCTCGAGGTCAAGCTGGAGCAGCACCGCCGACTGGTGGAGAGCGCCCCGGCCGAGGTCGAGCGTGAGCAGCTCGATCGGCATCAGGCCGCCGCGGCCGAGCTGGAAGGCCAGCTAGCGAGCTTGATGCAGAAGGGCGCGCCGGATCTGTATGCGACCCTCCTTCCTCTGCTGCCAATGCTGATCGACCACCGCCAGCGCGTGTTCATGTTCGCGTCCAACTACGCTCAGGATCAGGCGTCGCTCGCGGCATCCCAGTACGCGGCGATCGCCCAGCACATCGCCGAGTTCATCGCTGGGCACCGTCTCCAGCAGACGCTGAGAACCCAGAGCTGGGCGCGCGAGCTGACGGAGAGTGCCGCCTCGATCAATACCTGGTTCTGGGTTTGCATCGTTGCCACGATGATTGTTTTGGGCCCGGTCGGTATGACCATCACGCATTCGACCGTCTCGCGGCTGGGGCGTCTGAGAGGCGTCATGATGCGGCTCGCGGCCAACGACACCGATGTCACCATTCCATCCCTAGGCTCGCCCGACGAGGTCGGCGACATCGCCCGCGCCGTGCTGGTGTTCCGCGCCAACGCCATCGCGCTGCTGGAGAACGAGGCCAAGCTGAGGCAGACGAACCAGCATTTCGACATCGCCATCAACAACATGTCCCAGGGACTGTGCATGTTCGACGCCGATCAGCGGCTGGTCGTCTGCAACCACCGCTACCGCGCACTGTTCGACCTGACCGAGGAGGAGGCGCGCCCCGGCACGACCTTCCGCCAGTTGCTGGAGCATCGCATCCGCCGGGGGCAGTTCAATCAAGAGACGCCGGAGGATTTCCTCAAGGCGCGGATCAAGCCGGTGACGCAGTCGAGCGTGGAAGTTCTGCGCAACAGCGACGGTCGCTGGATCTGCGTCACGCGCGTTCCCATGGCCGGCGGCGGCTGGGTCGCGACGCACGAGGACGTGACGGCGCAGCAAACCGCCTCGCGTCGTATCGCGCACATGGCCAGCCACGACGCCCTGACCAATCTCGCCAACCGGATCGAGCTCAAGGCGGTTCTCGACCGCGAGCTCGACCGTGTGCGGGCTGGATCGGCGTTTGCGCTGCACTATCTCGACCTCGATCGCTTCAAGGCGGTCAACGACGTACTCGGACATCCCGTCGGCGATGCCCTGCTCAAGGCCGTGGCCGCCCGGCTCAGCAAGAGCGTGCGGGCGACCGACACCGTCGCGCGCCTGGGCGGCGACGAGTTCGCCGTCGTCCAGATCGATGCCGGTAGCCCCCAGTCGGCGTCCGATCTGGCCCGCCGGCTCGTCGGCGCGATCAGCAAGCCCTACCGGATCGGTGAGCACACCATCGAGATCGGTACGAGCATCGGCACCTCGATGGCGCCGCAAGACGCGCTCGATGCGGACGAGTTGATCAAGAATGCCGACCTCGCGCTTTATCGGGCGAAGGCCAGCGGCAAGGGCCGTGCCTGTCTCTATACGCCTGACATTCAAGAGAGCTTCCTCGCACGGCGCAGCCTCGAGCTGGACCTCAAGCAGGCGCTGGCCAGCGACCAGCTCGCACTGGTTTTTCAGCCGGTGATCGAGCTGCGCTCGGACAAGGTGATCGGCTGCGAAGCGCTGATACGCTGGCACCATCCCGAGCGGGGCACGGTATCGCCCGTCGATTTCATTCCGGTGGCGGAGGAAGCGGGCCTCATCGGCGAGATCGGAGCCTGGGTCATCCGCACCGCCTGTCGGATCGCGGCGGGATGGCCGGAGGACATCAAGGTCTCGGTCAATCTGTCGCCGGCGCAATTCAAGGACGGGGACGTGGCGGCCCTCGTCACCGATGCGCTGGCCCAGTCGGGGCTGGCGGCCACCCGCCTGACCATCGAGATCACGGAGTCCACGCTGTTGCAGGAGAACGACGGCGTACTCGGGGTTCTCAATCAGCTGCGCAGCCTCGGCGTCATCGTGCTGCTCGACGATTTCGGCACCGGCTATTCGTCGTTGAGCTATCTCAGGCGGTTTCCCTTCGACGGGCTCAAGATCGACAAGAGCTTCATCCGCGACGCCGCCGGCCGCAGCAACTGCGTGGCGATCGTGCAGGCGATCGTCAACATGGCCCGCAGTCTCGGCATGGGCACGGTCGCGGAGGGCGTCGAGACCGCCGACGATCTCGAGATGGTACGGGCCGCCGGTTGCTCGCACGCCCAGGGCTATCTGATCAGCCGGCCGGTGCCGCCGGACGCGCTACCGCCGATCCTGGCCCGGCTCGCGCGCGACCTTCAAACCGCGGCGTGACTTTCGGCCGGCCCGCAGGGCATCGAGCTGGACATGAACGATCGCCGCTCCTAGCCCATCCCTTTCAACAGCAGACGGTTCATCCGCTCGGCGAACTTGGCCGGATCGGCCGGGGCCTCGCCGTCGAGGATGTGGGCTTGGTCGAGCAGCAATTCGGCGAGATCCGACGCTTCCGTGTCCGACGCCGCGAACGCGGCTGCAACCCGGCGCACCAGCGGATGCTCCGCATTGACCTCGAGCACCGGCTTGGCGCCGACACCGCGTTCCTGGCGCGACAAGATCTTCTCGAGCCCGAGATCGGGTCCACTGCCCGAGGCGACGAGACAGACGGCGCTCGACACCAGCCGCTTCGATTGGCGCACGTCGCTGACCCGGTCGCCGAGCGCACTCTTCAGCCCGTCGATCAGCCCCTTCGCGTCGGCGACCGTCTCCTTCGCCTCCGCGCCGTCGGGCGTGACGAGGGGGATCAGCGACAAGTCGACGTCGCCCTGGGTCAGTGAGCGCAGCGGCTTGCCGTCGAACCCGTTGCCGGCGGACGACCAGAAATGATCGACCGCATCGGTCAACAGCAGCACCTCGACGCCGCGCGCGCGCGCCGCCTCGAGCTGCGGACTGGCGTTCAGCCGCTCGATGCTGTCGCCGGCCAGGTAGTAGATGTCGGTCTGATTGGGCTTCATGTCGGCGACGTACTGCTGCAGCGAGCGCCAGCCGGTGCCGGCCGTCGACTTGAAGCGGGAGAGCTTGAGCAATTGGTCGCGACGCTCGAAGTCCTCGTAGAGACCTTCCTTCAGCACCGGTCCGAACGCCTCCCACAGCGTCTCGTAGCCCGCGCCGTCCTTGCCCGCGAAACCGTCGAGTTCGGTCAAGACGCGCTGCGTCAACGCCTTGCGGATCTGCGCCACGAGCGGATTGTTCTGCAGCATCTCGCGCGAGATGTTCAGCGGCACGTCCTCGCTGTCGACGACGCCGACGACGAAGCGCAGATAGGCCGGCAGCAGCTCGGCGTCGTCGGTGATGAAGACGCGCCGCACGTAGAGCTTCGTGCGGCCCTTGCGCGTGGGATCGTAAAGATCGAACGGCTTTGCCTCCGGCACGAACAGCAGCACCGCGTAGGCCTGCCGCCCCTCGGCCTTGTAGTGGACGGTGAGCCGCGGCTTGTCCATCCGCCCGGTGAGCGAGCGATAGGCTTCCTCGTATTGCTCCGGCTTCACCTCGGATTTGGACCGCTGCCACAGCGCGCTCGCCGAATTCGCCTGCCGCCAGCCGCTCTTGCCGTCCGGGATCTCGACAGGAAACAGGATGTGATCGGAGTAGGTGCGGACGATACGCTCGATCTCGTAGGGCTCGAGAAAGGTCTGGGCGTCCGTCTTGAGCGTGAGGCGGATCGAGGTGCCACGCGGCACAGCGGCGGATTCCTCGGGCGAGGCCTCGCGGATGGTGAAGCCGCTCATGCCGTCTGACCGCCAGACGTGGGCACTCGCCTCGCCGGCGCGGCGGCTCGTCACCTCGATCTGGTCGGCGACCATGAAGGCCGAGTAGAAGCCGACGCCGAACTGGCCGATCAGCGACGTATTCTGCGCATTGCCGCCCTCGGCCGCGGAGGATTTCGACTCCCCTTCGAGCTTGTCGAGAAACTCGCGCGTGCCGGAGCGGGCGATGGTGCCAAGATTGGCGATCATCTCGTCCTTCGACATGCCGATGCCGGTGTCGGAGACCGTGAGGGTCTTGCCATCCTTGTCCGGTGCGATGCGGATGACGAGCCGGCCGGCTTCCTCGGCCGCGTCCTTGCCGAGAAATTCCGGCCGCGCGATCGCCTCGTAGCGCAGCTTGTCGCAGGCGTCCGAGGCGTTGGACACGAGCTCTCGCAGGAAGATCTCCTTCTCGGTGTAGACCGAGTGCACCATCATGTGCAGCAGCCGGGCCACCTCGGCCTGGAACGGCTGCTGGGCAAGATCTTGATCAGCCATCGAAATCGACCTCGACTTGGGAAATCCGAAGCGCGCCGGAAAACCGGGCGCCGGGGGATTTAGGGCCAGTGGGCGAGGCGATCAAGGGGGCTGGTCGGATCATGCCGCTGACGTCCGCGGCCCCCGATCCCGACCAAGGCGCGCTCAGGGCCCGATTTCGATGCCCGCCCAATCGAAGACCCGGCCGGACTGAGCCGGCATCAGGCTGTCGAGCACACTCAGGAGACGGCGAGCGGATTGCTCGGGCGTGAACAGCTTGCCGGGTGGCACTGCCGCTTGAAACGGCTTCGACAATGCGGAATCGACGGTGCCCGGGTGCAGACCGACGCAGATCGCGTGCGGACGCTTGGCCGCCAACTCGATGCCGAAGCAGCGGATGTATTGGTTCAGCGCCGCTTTCGACGCACGATAGCTGTGCCAGCCCCCCAGCCGGTTGTCGCCGATGCTGCCGACGCGGGCCGAAAGCACCGCGAACACCGCACGCCTGTCCCGAGGCAGGAGCGGCAGCACGTGCTTGGCGATGAGAGCAGGGCCGATGGCGTTGATCTCGAAGACGCGCAGCATGTCACGCGCATCCAGTGATCGCCACGACTTCTCCGGCTTTAGAGTGCCATCGTGCAACAGCCCTGTCGCGACGATCGCGAGGTCCACCTCGCCGAGGCTCCGGGCCGCCGCCTCGATCGACGGCTCGTCGAGGAGATCGACTTCTTCCCGCACGATCCTCGCGCTCGCCGCCCCGCCCGTCACGGGCTCCACCTTACGGGACCACGCGGTGAGACGCGTGACACGACGGTCGTCTTGGAGCAACGCCACGAGCGCCGTCCCCAACCCTCCCGTTGCTCCCACGACGAGTACCCGCACCTTCCAAATCCTTGCGCCTGATCGCGATCTATCGCCCGCCGTTTGATGCAACAAAAGGCGATATGGAAACTCGAGAGCACTGCGAGCAGTCTTCGGCTCGCGCATTCACGCATTCAGTTCAACGCCGCCCGCTGCGGGACAGATCTCCCGTCATCGCCGGCAACGACGCAACACGGTGTCGTGGTAGATGCCGGGAAGAATACGTGCTGTCGTTCGCCCAAAAGGGAGCTTCGCGCATGGCGATGAGCGAGCCGACTTGACGCGTCCCGCAAGCACGACGACGGCAGACCAGGCCCCGCCACCAAAAAAAAGGCCACCGGCGTGGGGGACGCCGATGGCCATATGCTTTGGAGATAGGGTCTTGAGACAGGGCTCGGGTACGGGCTAGGGCACCCAGGCTACACTCACGAAACTCTCGTGCCTGATGGCCCGATCCATTTCAGCGACCCGGGGGGCTGGGGGGCTGAGAAATCCAGAGCCTCTGTCCAGGACCGGGCCAAGAGGCAACGGTGATATGTATCGCTCCGCTTTGGGGCGGATCGGGGGCCGCGCCGGGTCCGGACTTTGACGCGGGCAAGGTGTTTTCGTGAAAACGACGTTCGCCACAGACGACTGAAACTTCAGCGTGAATCCGCAATCAAGTTGCAGTGCCCTCGCGCTTGGCGCGGCGCTCGCTGCGGATGATCAGGCCGCCGGAAACGTGCTCGGGCAGGCTCTCGATCGGACCGCCCGCCGCCACCGGGCGCTCGGCGAACCGCGCCATGCTCTTCACCCGGTCGTACATGACGATGGCGCCGGCCATGGCGACGTTGATGCAGAAGTGGGTCGGGATCTTAACGACGAAATCGCAGCGCTCCAGCAGCGGCGGCGAAAGCGATCCCCGCTCGGGACCGAGCACATAGGCCGCGCGCAGCGGATGGCGGAAGCTCGGCAAATCGATCGCCTCGTCGACGAGCTCGACACCGACGAGCTGGCAGCCCTGCGGCAGCATCATCTCGTCGAGGCCGGCGAAGTTGTAGTGCGGCAGATGCCACTGGCCCTTTGAGGTATCGGCCCGTGCTTCCATCGCCTGATAGGAGGCGCCGACCGTGAACGTGAAGGCGGCGCCGAACCCGTGTGCCGAGCGCATGATGTTGCCGAGGTTCAGCGCCTTGGAGATGCGCTCGGCGCCGATGGCGAAGTAGCCGCGCGGCAGGGGCGGCCACGGAGCGATCATGGGGGCGGTCATACGCGTCGGGCTCCGATCGCTGGAAAGAAGATCATGCCGCCGGTCTTGGCGGCGGCCCCGTCCTAGCATACGCATGACCCGGGACGACAGCGGTCGCGGGAAGCCAGGGAGCGGGTGGCATGAGTGCACAAGGCAAGGCACGGATCGGGTTCATCGGCCTCGGCGCCATGGGCGGCGCCATGGCCGAGGTGCTGGTCTCCAAGCAGATGCACGTCACCGGTTACGACATCCGCCGCGAGGCGCTCGACAAGCTGATCGCCGCGGGCGGGCATGGCGCGGGCTCGGCTGCACAGGCGGCCACAGGTGTCACGACGCTGATCCTGATGGTTGTCAACGCCGATCAGGCCGACCGCGTGCTGTTCGAGGACGGTGCGCTGGCCGCGACCGCGCCGGGTGCATCCGTGATCCTGATGTCGACCTGCGCGCCCGATCGCGTCGCCGCCACCGCCACCAGGGTGGAAGCCACCGGCCGTGGCTTCATCGACGCGCCCGTCTCCGGCGGCACCGTCGGCGCCCAGTCCGGCACGCTGACCATCATGGCGGCCGCTCCCGCCGCACTGTTCGAGCGGGAAAAGCCGATCCTGGCGGCGATGGGCGGTCCAAACCTGCATCACCTCGGCGACAAGCCCGGACAGGGCGCGGCGATGAAGATCGTCAACCAGCTGCTCGCCGGCGTGCATATCGCGGTCGCCGCCGAAGGCCTCGCCTTCGCCGAGAAAGCCGGCATCGACCCTGGCCGCGCCCTCGACATACTCTCGGCGTCGGCTGCCGGGAGCTGGATGCTGAAGAACCGCGGCCCACGCATGGTCCACGACGACGGCGAGGTGACGAGCGCGATCGACATCTTCGTCAAGGACCTCGACCTCGTGCTCGGGGCCGGCAAGGCCGCCAAGATGGGGCTGCCGCTGGCGGCCGCCGCGCACCAGCAGTTCATCTCCGCCTCCGGCCTCGGCCACGGCGGCCGCGACGACAGCCAGGTAATCAGGGTGTATCGGAGGCTGGCTGGGAAACCGTGAGCCCGATCAAAGACCTCACGGCCCGGCGCCGCATGGGGTCACAGCCATCGCAGGAGCGCGCTCACCCGTCGGCCCTGGCTAGCGTTGGGACTCCGCTGCAGAGACCACTTCCGTCGTCGCAGCAGGTGTCGCGCTGGCGCCGTGCCGCACCTTCTCGAGCAGCACCGCCATCTGCAGGTCCTCGCCACCCCGCTCGCGGTGGCCCAAGGCCTCGAGCGCCAAGCCCCTCGTGCGATAAATCTCCGGATCGACGAGGCCCAGGGACATCGCCGCATTCGCATCGGCAATCGCGCGAGAGGCATCGCCTTTTTTCTGCAGCGCCAGCGCCCGGCCGGCGAATGCGGTGGCCAATCCATGGTCGTTCGCGATCGCTCGACTGAAATCCTCGATCGCCTCGTCGTATTCAGCGAGCCGGACAAACGCCATCCCGCGCATCATCAGCGCCACATTCGTTTTGGGACGGCTGACCAGCGCCTGGCTGAAGTGAAAGATCGATTTGCCCCATTCACTTTCCCGGTATTGAATAATTCCGAGATTAATATGGGCAACGTGGTCGGCGGGATTGAGCAGGATGGCGCGAACCAGCTCGATCTTGGCTTCGGACAGATGCCCCTTCGCCAGCAAGGACGCGCCCTGCATCCCGTGCTGACGCCCCGCCTCGAGGTTTGGACGCAGGGGAGCGTGCACCTGCTCGGCAGACGCCGCGAGTGCCACAGCGCCACCCATGCCGACAGCGACCGCCATCACCGCGGTCCGCATGAACGTCCGCGCGAATGCATCCAGCTCAATCATGAAACAACACCACCTGGACAAAATTGATCGGCAAGGGGCCGGGACCGTTCGAGGGGGGCGAATGGCTTTAGGAGGCAAGCCGATTTGTGAACACTTCCTCGCGCGCCGGCTGCCAGAACACGCGCATGCCCGAGCCGCCAGCCAGCAGCGGATCGACTTTATCGGTGGTCGAATCCCGACGTCCGAGGGTCCACTCGGAAGCGGTCGCGCCAATGAATTTGATTTTCAGGACAGCCCGATCAGAAAGTGCGAAGTCCACGCACTTCAGCGCGCTCTCGACATCGCGAAACTCGTGCATGCAACGGGCGAACCAGACCCGGAACACATCCCCGTCGATCTCCAGCGAGACAGGAAATCCCTCGGGGCCGAGGGCAGAAATGCTGAAGCCCGAAGCCGACGTTCTCGTGCGCGCCTGCGGATAATCCCGTCGGATGCTCTCGAGCGCTCGCGCAACCCAAACGGGTGGCCGGGAGAGCGTCAGCGCGATCAGACGATCGCCTTGTTCGCGCGTTTCCTCGGCGCAATTCAATACGCGATTTTCAACGACTGCCACAACTCGACCTCTGAATACGCACTACGCCGGATACGTCGTGTCTGGCGCAGAAACCATACACCGTGTAAACACTGTACAGAACAAATTCAAAGCCGCAAAGTTGTATAATTGCCTCATCCACAGAAACCATTGTGCAAAGACAATCTTTTCAAGGATCCAGAATCCATGGAACAGAGATTACAGTCGCATCGGCAATCGTTTAAGTCGTTATCGTTCTCTTTTTGTCCCGGCCTATTCGGCGCTTGATCGGGACCCGAAGCGGCATGTCGCGGCCGTCACCGACCGCAAGCTGGACGTCGACACCCGCCGCGGCACGGCGAAAACGGAGACCGCCGCGTCTCGATGAGGCCAGACGCCGCTGCCGTCGCACACCATCGTGCTTGACGCACCCCGCCCTCTTCCAGGCACAGTGCCACGAGATCATCAGCGTGGTCGGGGCGGACGGGGAGACCATCGTGAGCAGCGAACCAGGCGTCATGGTCATCGGGGCGGATACCGGCATCAAGGGCCAGATCCACAACTGCCGCAGGATCGAAATCAAGGGAGCATTCGAGGGCGAGTTGAACGCCGGCACTGTCGTCGTGCATCGCGGCGGCCGTTGCCTCGGTCAAGTCAACGCCGACACAGCCGAGGTGCACGGCAATCTGGAAGGGGTGATCCGCGTGCGGCGGCTGATCACCATTCGCAGCAGTGGCTCTGTCGTCGGCAACGTCCAGTACGGCAGCATGTCGTTGGAGCCCGGCGGCGAACTCAGCGCCGAGGTGCACAACGTGCCCCCATCGCTCGGTGGCGACTTTGCCATCGAGGTGACGCGCGGCAAATCCGTTCGCATCACCCTGGCCGATCTCGACGCCCGCGACCCAGACGACAAGGCCGAGGATCTGCGCTTCTCGGTGACGCGGATGACGGGCGGCTCGATCATGCTTGCCGGCGACAGCACCCGGCCGGTCAACGTATTTACCCAGGCCGACCTCGCTGCCGGCCGCGTGCTGTTCCAGCACGACGGCAGCAGCGGCCGCGACGCACGCTTCGAGGTGATCGTCGCCGACGGCAAGGGCGCCACCTCCGGCGCGCCGAGGTCGGTGCGCGTCACGGTGCTGTGACGGCGCCTCGGCACTCCTGATCGCACCGGCGCAGCAGAGTACCCAACCGGCGTGGGCAGACGCCTCGTGTGCCGTCAAGCCCGCGATTGGGTCTGGCTGCCCGGCACGCCGGCCGGTCGCCTGCCGGCCAGGTCTCGGATAAAAGCTCGACGGGAAAGCCGGACACCGGCCGCCACCTCGAGGAAACGATCATGGACAAGCATCGCCTCCGTACCGGCCTCTTCATTCCCCCGCATCACCCTGTCGACGAGGATCCGACGCTGTGCATTCAGCGCGACCTCGAGCTGGTCGAATGGGGCGAGAAGCTCGGCTATGACGAGGTCTGGATCGGCGAGCATCATTCGAGCGGCTACGAGCTGATCGCGAGCCCGGAGATCTTCATCGCGGCCGCGGCGGAGCGGACCAAGCGGATCATGCTCGGCACCGGTGTCGTCTCCCTCCCCTACCACCATCCGCTGCTGGTGGCGGACCGGATCGTGCAGCTCGATCATCAGACCCGCGGACGGGTGATGCTCGGCATCGGCCCGGGCGCGCTGGTCTCGGACGCGGCGATGCTCGGCATCGATCCCGACACGCAACGCGACCGCATGGAGGAGTCGCTGGAGATCATCCTGCGCCTGTTCGCGGGCGAGACCATCACCCACAAGTCCGACTGGTTCGAGATGGTCAACGGCCGGCTCAACTACCTGCCCTACACCCGGCCGCGCCCGCACGTCGCCATCGCCAACGCGTTCTCGCCGAACGGGGCCTGGCTCGCCGGCAAGCATGGTCTCGGCCTGCTTTGCCTCGCCGCATCCAGCATCGCCGGCTACGACGTCCTCGACGTCAACTGGAAGGTCGCCGAGAAGACCGCCGCCGAGCACGGCCGGACCATGGACCGCGGCGATTTCCGCCTCGTGCTCTACATGCATCTCGCCCCGACCCGCGAGGAAGCGTTCCAGAACGTGCGCTTCGGGTTCGACAAGTGGCAGGAGTACACCCTCGGCGTGAACCCGAAGGGTCTGCTCGGCACCGGTGGAGTCGAGGACGTGGTCGGGCGTGGCGCGGCCGTCGTCGGCACGCCGGACGACGCCATCGCCTATCTCGAGAAGTATTGGGACAAGACCGGCGGCTTCGGCACGGTGCTGCTGCAGACCATCAACTGGGCAAATTTCGAGAAGAGCAAGTCCAGCTACGAGCTGTTCATGCGCTACGTCGTGCCGAAATTCGCAGGCCGCTTGCAGATGCAGGAGGAGAATTACGCCTGGCTGCGCGCCAACACGCCCAAGTTCAGCGCCCAGGCGGGGTCGGCGTCCAAGAAGGCAACCGAGAAGCGGCTGGGGCCGAGCGGGAAACTGTGAGCCGCTCATGAGTGTAGCCGGGCGGGGAGCAGCACCGAGACCGGCACCTCCTCCCCTCCCGGCTCCGGATCAACAGCCGAACGCAAAACTCTATCGGCAAAGATCCAGAGCCCAGGCTAGGCTTTTATCCAGCCTTCCGTCAATCCGACGTGAGAGTATACGTGCCGGGACTTCTCGGTATTTGCCGGCAAATTTCTGAAAGGTTCCTCCGGACCGGTCGGGTGGTGCTGAGCGGCGCGGACAGCGGGTCGCTGGGGGAGAAGCCCGCCGCCGCCGATTGACACCCCCGCGGGGCCTTGTCACAACCGCCTGAAGCTGAGAGCCAAGCCGGAGGCCGACGTCCATGCCCAACACCGCCCAACTGCAGTCCGCCATCGAGGCCGCATGGGAGGCACGCGACGGCATCACGCCGCGGACCAAGGGCGAGGTGCGCGACGCCATCGAGGCCGCGCTGCACATGCTCGATCGCGGCGACGCCCGCGTCGCCGAGAAACAGGCAGGTGAGTGGGTGGTCAACCAGTGGCTGAAGAAGGCCGTGCTGCTGTCGTTCCGCCTCGCCGACAACGAGATCATGCCGTTCCAGAAGAGCGGCACGTTCGCGCCGCGCGCCTATGGCTGGGACAAGGTGCCGTTGAAGTTCACGGACTGGAGCGCCGAGCAGTTCCGCGCCGCCGGCTTCCGCGCCGTTCCCGGCGCCATCGTGCGCCGCTCGGCCTACATCGCCGCCAACGTCGTGCTGATGCCCTCGTTCGTCAACCTCGGCGCCTACGTCGACACCGGCACCATGGTCGACACCTGGGCCACGGTCGGCTCGTGCGCCCAGATCGGCAAGAACGTGCATCTGTCGGGCGGCGTCGGCATCGGCGGCGTCTTGGAGCCGTTGCAGGCCAATCCCGTCGTGATCGAGGACAACTGCTTCATCGGCGCGCGCTCCGAGGTGGTGGAGGGCGTCATCGTCGGCGAGGGCTCGGTGCTGTCGATGGGCGTGTTCATCTCCGCCTCGACCCGCATCGTCGACCGCGCCACCGGCCAGATTCACATCGGCAAGGTGCCGCCGTTCTCTGTCGTGGTTCCAGGCAACATGCCCGGCAAGCCGCTGCCCGACGGCACGCCTGGTCCCTCACTCTACTGTGCGGTCATCGTCAAGACCGTCGACGCCCAGACCCGCTCCAAGACCAGCATCAACGAGTTGCTGAGGGAGTAGGAGCGACGGCGCGGGTGGGGGCGACTGTGCAAAAGCATCTGAGCTCGGTCGATCTCGCACGCGGCTACGCGTCTCTCGTCGTCTGCCTGTTTCACCTCAGTGCCGGCGGCACCCTGTTCGAGGGCACACCACTCGGCCACCTGCGGAGCTATTTCGCTGCAGGGGGAGCCGACGGCATCCGGCTGTTCTTCATCATATCGGGCTTCGTCATTCCGCTCGCAATGCACACCGGGGGATACGAACTCCGAACGTTCTGGACCTTCGTGTTGAAGCGCATCGCGCGCATCGAGCCTCCCTATCTCGTCTCGATCATCGTGGCGGTTGTTCTCTGGCTGCGTTTCGGCTTCTCCGTCTCCGGCCACCCCATCAGGCTCGACGATGCGACGCCCTTTCTCCATCTAGGCTATCTCGTCGATCTCGCGACGGCGCTCGGCTCACCGCATCACTGGTACGTGAGCGTCTATTGGACCCTGGCCTACGAGTTTCAGTATTATCTGACCATCGCGCTGTTGTTCGGCTTCATCAGCAGCTCCAGGCGTGTGTACCGCGTATCGGCACTGGGGCTGCTCATCGGTTTGCAAATACCGATGTTGGTTGGGCTCTTGCCGACCATTCCCTTGTTCGTGACGCACGCCAGCTATTTCGTGTTCGGAATCCTGCTGTATCAGTACAAGGTGAAACTCATAGGCGGCCACGAGTTGACGGCGCTGGCGATCCCGGTCGCAGCGCTTATGATCTACGAAGACTGGCGGTTCGTGATTTACACGCCCATCGTGGCACTGCTGTTCCTGCGCTGGGAGATCAGCACGCCCGTCACCAATTTCATGGGCCGCATCTCCTATTCGCTCTACCTCTATCACGACAGCGTCGGCAGCTGGTTGAGAGGGGCACTCATCGTGGTGCTGGGCTTCAGCCCGCCTGCGGCCGTCCTCACGGCCACGGCTGGCAGCATCCTGATTGCCTGGCTATTCTTCCACGCCGTCGAAAGATGGTCGCTCGCACTGTCCCGCCGCTTGGCCTACCGGACCCTGCCATGCCGTGCGGCCACCCTCTGACCAACCGGCACCGCCATGTACCGCACACTTCACCCCGACAAGATCGCCGAAACGCTCGCCACGCTCGAGCAGCGGATTCGAGAGCGCTTTCCGGATGCGAGCCTGACCCGTGTCGCCGCCGAGGTGACGGGCCTCGCGCGACAGGCGCATACGCGCTGCACGGCGCTGGCGCGACCGAACTACGGCCTGCGGTTGCTCAGTGCCGCCGTCATGGCGCTCGGCATCTGTGCCATCGCACTGCTCGGCTACTCCGCAAGCACCATGCGCGACCTCCAGGCCTCGACCGAGGTGTTCGGCATGATGCAGGGCATCGACGCCGGCCTCAACATGCTGATCGTGGTCGGCGGCGCGCTGTTCTTCCTGGTCACCTTGGAGACAAGGATCAAGCGGCGTGCCGCGCTCCGCCATCTGCACGAGCTGCGCTCGATCGTGCACGTCGTCGACATGCATCAGCTCACCAAGGACCCGAGCATCCTGATCGGCGAGGCGCACGACACACCCCACTCGCCGAAACGGACGATGACGCCGTTCGAGCTGACCCGCTATCTCGACTACTGCTCGGAGCTGCTGTCGCTGACCGCCAAGATCGCGGCCCTCTATGCGCAGAGTTCGACCGATCCGCAAGTGATCGACGTGGTCAACGACGTCGAACGGCTGACCAGCAATCTGTCGGCGAAGATCTGGCAGAAGATCACCTTGGTCGAGGCCTCGAGCCGCAGCCTGGTCGCGCCGGTGAAGCCGAACGGCCCCCTTCAGTCCCCCTCGCCGCCTGCCCCGGCGCGCACGCCGTGACGTGATGCACCGGCGTCGAGTGCGCTCTCCAGACGATCACCGAGGCGATCACTCCATCGCGACCATCGATCACGCCATCCAGTGCGCGATGAAGCGTGGGCTGCACAGGCCGCGTTCACGCCGGGACACGTTGGCTCGCCACAGCGTCACCGCGAAGTGAGACCGCAGGATCGCCTTGTGAGTTCTCTTTGCCGCTGCCCGCGCCTACCTTCTCGTCATCGGCACCGGAAATGGCCGGCCGGTCCGAACCCTCGCGAACGACACATGCGGCCAACTCACCAAAAGCAAAAATCCGACGGAGATGAGCATGAAGACGATTCTCGCAGCGCTCGTGATCGCAATGTCGCTGGCCGGCGCCGTGCAGGCCGGCCCCTACGGCGGCACCAACACCAACGGCGACGGTCCAGCCTGGGCCGAACGGGCGTTGAACTGGGACAATTGAATCCAGATCGACGCTGGAAAACAGAGAGGCCGGTCCTGCGACCGGCCTCTCTCGCTTTCCAGCGGCCTCGTGCGCGCAGCGAACGCTCAGAGCGTCCGGTCGATCATCGAGCACAGCGTCGCGGCGCTGGACTTCTCGTGCTGCGGGGGCGCATCCTCGACGTTCAGGATCTTCACCACGCCGTCCTCGACCGCCATCGAGTAGCGCTTGGAGCGCATCCCAAGTCCGCGCGCGTTCAGGTCGATCTCGAGGCCCAGCTTCTTGGCGAAGTCTGCGCTGCCGTCGGCGAGCATCTCGATCTTGCCGGTCGCGCCGGTATCCTGGGCCCAGTTGGTCAGCACGAACACGTCGTTGACGGCCGTACAGGCGACGGTCGCATAGCCCTTGGCCTTCAATTCGGCCGCGCGCTCCACGAAACCTGGCATGTGCTGCTTGGAGCACGTCGGCGTGTAGGCGCCAGGCACCGCGAACAGCGCCACCTTCTTGCCACCGAACACCTCGGCGGTGGTCGCGGGCTTCGGCCCTTCGGGCCCCATCACCGTGAACGTCGTCTCGGGCAGCTTGTCTCCGACCTTGATCGTCATGCTCGTCTCTCCTGGTTGGTCTGTTGGGGGAGCAATCCGGGGGCGCATCGCAGCGATCGGGTCGAGAGCCCCCCAATGGCCGGAAACATACGAGCGCACCAGCGACCAGGCCAAGTGAAATCATCTTGATCGCGCGACTCGCCGACACATGGCGAGGGTCCGCTCACGGCAACCCTCTGGCTCAGTCCAGCGGCCAATGCGCCTGGCTCTGTCCCGCGTCGCTGGTCAAGGTCACCGTCAGGCGCATGCCGCGCAGCTCGGACACGTCCACTCCAGCGGAAAGGTCGACGATGAACGTTCGGCGCAGCCCCGCTCGAGAAGTCGAAGCGTCGAGTTGCGGCTGCGGCACGAACACCCCGTCCGGCCCCTCGATGAAGGCATCGGCCCCCTCCACTCCGCCGGGATAGTCGACCTCCAGCAGGAGTCTCGGCTTGTCGCCGTCGAGGCGGGCCTCTCGACGCACCACTCTGGGATCCTTCGAGCGGGCTGCTTCCGCCACGCGAGGCACGCGCTCCAGGGCCGACGTCAGCTCGGCCGGCATCTGGCCGTCGAGTCGTGGCGGGACCTCGAGCTCGAGCCGCGCCTCCACCGGCACGCAGATATCCTTGCAGATGCCGAACTCGAGATCCAAGGCGAGCTTCACCGGCCTTGCGGGATCGGCGGGCGCGAAGCGGACAGGAAACACCACTTGGCCGCTGTAGCCGATCGTGTCGCCGGCGGCGTCCTTGATGCGCTTGGGTGCGGGGTACAGCACCACGCTCGACAGCAGATTGCCGGACTCTTTCCACGAGAATGCCGGCGGCACGCCGCCACCGTCGCCCGGGTTGCGCCAGTAAGTCTTCCACCCTGGCGCCATCTCGATCTCGATGGCCGCGTAGGCCTTACCCGCTTCACTCGCCGCCACCAGCCGCACGCGACTGTTGTAGGCTTGGTGCCAATCCGAGGCGATTTCGGCACACGCCCCCCCGGCCGGAAGCATCAACGCCAGCATGGAGGCCAGCATGGCGCCGGCGAGCACGGCGCCCCCGAGGTCTCTCACTGTTGACGACACGATCAGGCGGCTCCCTCGATCCAACATCGATCGGGCCTGCGGTATCGCCGCCCTTGCGCGGTCAGTATATACAGGGTTGCGGTGGAGCAGCGACAGTCGCGTCTCAGTCGATCGACGCGCTCGAGTAAGAATTCCGTCTTCCAGACGGCCGCGATGGGCGCTAGTCTCGCTCCATGAAGATGCCGCGCAAATCCCGCCGCAGAAGTGGAAGTGGCTATCTCGACGGCCAACTTCTGATGGCGATGCCTTCGATGTCCGACAAGCGTTTCCAGCGCTCGGTCATCTACATGTGCGCACACTCGCCGGAAGGGGCCATGGGCCTGATCATCAATCAGCCGGCGCCCGACATGAAGCTGCCGGGCCTTCTCTCGCAACTCGGCATCATCGGCAAGACCGCCGGCAAAACTCTACCGCGATCGATCCAGGACAAGACCGTGCATGTCGGTGGTCCGGTGGAGACCGGGCGTGGATTCGTGCTGCACTCGGCCGACTATTTTGCCGAGAATGCCACCCTTCAGATCGACGCCACCGTCAGCCTGACGGCGACGATCGACATTCTCAAGGCGATGGCCGATGACCGCGGCCCCGAGCAGTCGCTCCTCGCGCTCGGCTATGCGGGATGGGCCCCCGGTCAGCTCGAGGACGAGATCCAGGCCAACGGCTGGCTCCACTGCACAGCCGATCTCGGCCTCGTGTTCGACCACGACTGCGACGGCAAGTATCACCGCGCCCTGAGCAAGCTCGGCATCGACCCCTCGCACCTCGTCAGCGAGGCCGGGCACGCCTGAGCGTGCGCCAGCCGCGAGGGCCATCATGTCACACCATCGACGTCCGGGGCGACCGGAGCAGGGGCGATGAGTGCTGGGTCACCGACGGTGCCTCATCAAAGATCGCACGCGGGGCAGGCCCGTCTCGACCACGTCGAGAGCGCCACTGTATCCAGCGGAGCGATGCGCGGGGCGCTGCCCGGCCACTGTCGTCGCCGATGCCGATAGCACGACCATCGCATGCTGCCGCACGGAGGGCGTGCATCATTCAGACCATCGCTCACCCTGGCCGGACGGCAAGACACCCCAAACTCGCGTGAGTTCCGATCACGCCTCGAGTGTCTGGCATGCGGCCGGCGGCTACTTGAAGTGTTTCGACAGTTTGAGCCCTTGCGCCTGGTAATTCGAGCCGAGGTCGCGGCCGTACAAGAGCTCCGGAACCTCGCACATGCGCTCGTAGACGAGGCGACCGATGATCTGGCCATCCTCCAGGATGAACGGCACCTTGTGCGACCGCACCTCCAGCACGACGCGAGAGCCCGATCCACCGGTCGCGCCATGACCGAAGCCCGGATCCATAAACCCGGCGTAGTGGACCCGGAACTCGCCGACCAACGGATTGAACGGAAGCATCTCCGCTGCGTGCGTCGGCGGGATATTGACCGCCTCCTTGGACGCCAGGATGTAAAACTGGTCAGGATCGAGGATCAGCCGCCGCCGATCCCCGCGGACATGGATCGGATCCCAGAATTCCAGCACCTCGTGCCCACCGACCTTGTCCACATCGACGACACTGGTATTGCGCTTCGCGCGATAGCCGACGAGACCCGTCTCGCCGTGAGCTGCCGACAGCGACAGATCCACCGACAGCGCGATGCCGTTCTCGATGTCGGAGAGACCACCGCTCACCAATGGCTCGCGCGCATGCAGGAAGCGAAGCGTCTCGTCGGATTCGCGCGGGTCGCCCTGCCTGAAACGTAGCTGGCTGAGTTTCGACCCACGCCGGACCAGGACCGGGAATGTCTGCGGACAGATCTCGGCATAAAGTGGTCCTGAATAGCCCGACGGAATTTGGTCGAAGGCGTTGACGCCATCTGCGATCACGCGGGTAAAGACGTCCAGTCGCCCGGTCGAGCTTTTCGGATTGGCCGCAGCGGCGATGTCGGCAGGAAGCGCCAGGGATTCCAGCAGCGGCACGACGTAGACGCAGCCGGTCTCGAGCACGGCGCCGGCCGTCAAGTCGATCCGGTGCAGCGCGAGCTCGTCCAGCTTGTCGTGGACCCGAGTGCCTGGACCCGGCAGGAAGCTCGCCCGAACCCGCACGGCCAGGGGTCCGAGCCGAAGATCGAGACTGGCCGGCTGCAGCTGATCGCGCGCGGGGGGCTCTGCCAGCAGAATGGCCCCGTCGTCGACGAGCCGCCGCAACATCTGAACTGGCAAGATACCCGACTTCGGGCCGATGGCGGCCAGCGCGGAGGCCGATGCTGTCGAAGCAGTGGTATTGGACATGTCGATCGATCCTCGTCCTGGCCCCTCCTAGCCTACTCTCCAGGACAAGGCCACGACCTCGCGTCGCAAACCCGCTTGTTTCCCCAAGGCTTGTTCGACTGCCGATCGCCCGCCGTCGATGACGAGGCCGCGCGGACCGGGGATAGGAAGCCGGGATAGCCAGCCGCCACGCCTTCTTGCCGCCACCCGAATCGGTGGATGCTTCTGGCGAGTTGTGGAGCCAAGCAGACACGTCGAGGAGAGCGTCATGGTCGAGCGGATCGAGCGGAGCGCGCGGCGCGAGAAAGCTGTGGACGACGACGCGCCTCGACAGCGGCCGGCAGCCAAGCCGAAATCCGCGCATAGGCCGGCTGAGACGCCCTCGCGAAACGCGGTCCAAGCCAAGCCGGCCTTCAATCGCAAGTCGATTGCCCTGGTCTACGATTTCGACGGCACGTTGTCGCCGAAGCCAATGCAGGAATACACGGTGCTGCCGAAGCTCGGCGTCGATCCACACGAGTTCTGGGCGGAATCGAACAGGATCGCGCAGAAGGAGGGCGCCGACAGCCTCATCACGTACATGCATCTGATGTACAAGAAGGCCAAGGCCGCAGGCGTGCGTATCGACCGCGACGACCTCGTCGATCTCGGACGCGCCGTGGAATTGTTCGATGGAGTCGAGACCTGGTTCGACGACATCGAGGAGTACGTTCGAATCCGCTCCGAACGAGCAGGCATAGAAGTTCGTCACTATCTGATCTCCTCGGGATTGATCGAGATCATCGAGGGGACGCGCATTTTTCCGCGGTTCCACAATGTCTTCGCCTCCGAGTACTGGTTCGAAGCCTATGATCTGCCCTATCCCAAACGCGTGATCACCGACACCGGCAAGACGCAGTACCTTTTTCGCATCAACAAGGGAGTCGAGGATCTCGGACAGAGCATCAATCAGCACATGCCCGAGGGTGAACGACCTGTCCCGTTCTCGCAGATGATCTACTTCGGCGACGGCGACACCGACGTGCCGTCGATGACGGTGATGCGAAAGAACGGCGGATACGCGATCGCGGTTCATCCCCCTCGCAAGAACAAGGAAAAGTGTGTCGATCTGCTTCGCGCCGGCCGGATCGATTTCTTCGCCGTCGCAGACTATCGCCGAGGTTCAGAACTCTTTCGCCGAACCACGCGACTGCTGGACCGAATTATTGCCGACATTCAACTCCAGGAAGAAATGTGGCACTTCCGGCGCGGCATCGAGAAGTCGAAATAGGCAACCTGCGCAAAGCTAATCGCCGCCGCGATCACATTGATCTTCGGCAGTCGACTTCCAGTTCTGCTCGGCCGCCAACTCGTCTCTCCACGCGTCCTCCAGCGGAAAAGGCGGGCTCTGCGACATTGCTCGCCGCTCCAGCCGGTTCCACAATCCGAGCCTCACCAACTGATGTTCGACGGCATCGAGACTGCGGTTGTGAGACCGGGCGAGTTGCGCGATCGTCTGGCCGTGCTTGAAGCCCGCCTCCAGCCGCGCGACCTCGACATCACTCCATCTGGCAAAGGCTCGATCCGGTTGCATCCGATCACTCTGTGCCTTGCCCTTGCGCGCCATCGCGACGCTGTCCAGCATCCCCTCCCAGGCCACCATGGGAAGCGTCACCTCGCGTGACGCACCGACGCTCAAACGGCCGAACAGCCCACCATCCACGACCTCGAATGCATACTCGTCTGCGCCACCTTTCCAGACGAAACGCTGCCACTGAATTCGAGCCATCACACGATCCTTCCCAAACGCCGCGGTGTTTGAGCAGTGTACGCTGGATGCCAGAAGATGTAAAGAACATAATAAGAACAACATGGAATTGCTGAGATCGAGATGGCATCCGGCCCGATCATAGCGCACCCACCCGCCGACTGGGATCGAGGCCGCCTCACCGGCCGAGCAACGTACCGGGAGGCGGTCGGCATAGCGGCTACTCGAGGCGCAGAGCCTAGCTCAGAGGCTTCAAGGCCACGGCACCTTCGGGCAGCGGATGGCGTGCAACATTCAGCACCAGTGAAGCCACGCAGTAGTAGCCGACCGTCGCCGTCAGATCGACCACTCCCTTTTCTCCCCACCGCGCCTTCACTTGCTCATATGGCGCATCTGAAACCTGCCCCGTGACCAACAACTCGGAGCAGAAGTCGTAAATAATCGCTTCGTCGGCCGACATCGCCGAAGGCCGCTTCCCCTCGGCGATCGCATCGCAAATGGCAGGCGAGAGCCCCGCTTCCAGAGCCATGCGCCGGTGCGCCTGAAATTCGTAGCTCGCCGTCCAGTGGCGCCCTGTCATGATGATCGCCATCTCTTTCAGAGGATCTGGAATCTCGTTCTGAAAGCGGATCACCGCTCCGAGCGCCTGCACCTTGTCGCAGAGTTCGGGATGTCGCAGCAGAACATTGAATGGCCCCTTCATGCCTTTCCGCGGTCCGCTGAGCATTTTCTCGGCGACCACCTTCTGGTCCGGCCTCATGCCATCCAACTCAAGCTGCGAAAAACGTGGTCCTTCTCCTACACCGCTCATCAGGTTCTCCCATCTCATCCTCCCTGCGCTTCCGGCAGGCCCGCCCAGGGTCGGCCTCTTGACGCATCCGGTCAATGATCATCAATTCGCCGGATCAGTATTCGGGAGCTTGGTCATGAAGAAGCGCGATGTCGAATTCACAAGCGTCGACGCGAAGGTACGAGGAACACTGATCCATCCTGAAGGAGTGGTTCGGCCGCCGTTGCTGATCATGGGCGGTGGGTGGTGCTACGTGAAAGAGATCGTCATGCCGCACTACGCCGATGCGCTCGTCGCGGCCGGCTGCGCGGTGCTGATGTTCGACTATCGCTGCATGGGCGCGAGCGAGGGGCAACCGCGCCAGCACATCGATCCGTGGAAGCAGATCGAGGATTTTCGCAATGCCATCAGCTATGCCGAGACCCTTGCCGACGTCGATCCCGAACGGATCGGTATCTGGGGGATCTCGTACGCCGGTGGCCACGTACTGATCACCGGGGCGATCGATCCGCGGGTCAAATGCATCATCTCCAATATTCCGGTTGTCGACGGGTATGAGAACATGCGGCGCGTCCACGGCACGACGCGCTTCAACGACCTGCAGGAGGCGCTCCTCAAAGATCGTCGCGCTCGTTCGACAGGGGCTCCATCTGCAAAATTCGCGTTCTCGTCCCTCGAGCCGCATCTGGAGCTGTCCACGTGGCCCTTCCCTCTGATTCATGAGGTTTTTCACGATATCAAGGCGAGAGAGGCGCCGCTTCACCAGCACTGGAGCACTACGGAGTCGACCGAGCTTCTGCTCAACTACTCCGTCTTCCCCTTCACCCGCCGGATCACCAATACGCCAATTCTCATGGTGGTGGCGGAGGGAGACGAGATCACGCTGTGGGACCAGGAGATCGAGGCCTTCCACTCGATACCGTCGCCCCGCAAACAGCTGGCCGTCATCCCCAGAGTTTCACACATGAGCCTGTACTCCCAAAAATCCCATCTCGCGCGTGCGGGCGAGGCCGCCGCAGCCTTCGTCAAGCAACACCTGCTCGACTGACATCACGTCGTCGGCTCCGGAGGTTCAAAGCCACCGGCATCCGAATGCTGGAAGAATTCTTCATGGCACATACAATAGAACTTTACAAGAACATAAAGTGTATGTATAGTGAGATTTGACGGTGGTCCTCGCACCGGGTCTGCGTATGAGGGAGTAACATGATCTTTGCACGTTCGGCGGCGGCCGGCATTCTCGCCATGATGCTCACCATCGATGTCGCTGAAGCTGCGGAGCCGGCTGAGCCGCCAGCGGTGGCCGCACCGGCGGTGGTCCGCTATTTCGACCCCCAGCTCGGCGGCGGCGTATTGCGCCAGCCGGAGAGGTGGGAGGCGCCGGTGCCCGCGTGGCGCTATCGCGATACGTCACCTGCTTATGGTGAGAGGAGGCCGCGCCGGAGGGCCTATCTCGGGCCGGAGAGATATCGGTGGCGCTCGCCTTCGTGGAGCCGGCCATATGGCCTGGCCTACCCGGGCGACTTCGCGCGAAACGGCTATCGCTACGGCTATGGACCGATGCCCTACTATGGCTTCTATGATTGGCGACCAGCGGTGCCGGCGTTTCGCGGCGATCGGCGCTACGGGTGGCGCTCGGACGGACGCCCCAGCTTGCCGCCTCACTGGCGAAGATAGTGAGTCGAGAGATTTGCCGCTTCGATCAGGGAAGATAGCCCTTGTCGAGATCGTACGACTGGCGCGAGATCAGACGGCCATGGCGGTCGTTGTGGATCACGGTCCACGCCAGATGGGTACCGGCGTTGCGGGACGACCGCGAGCGCAGCATGGCGCAGATCAAGTCGCCCGGATTGGCGGAGATCGGCGCCGACAACGGAAAATACAGCTGCTCCCAGTGCGTGCGGGCTGCATCGGGGGCAGTGGAGAGTTCGATGGATTGGGCGAGCGTGGCCGACCACCACGTGGCCAGACCATAGACGGTGGCGGCCCCATCGAGGGCCCAGGAGATCTCGCCGTGGCGAGACGTTCGATTGCGGGCCATGAAATCGATGGCGTCCCAGCTCCTGGCGCTGGCGCCGCCATCGAGCAGATCGGCGGTCGTGATGGAGCGGACATAGACGTTGTTGAAGCTCATCACCTTGGCTGACGAGAAATCCAAGGCCAGGGCCTGCGTACCGCCGAGGCACCCAGCAATCTCGTCCCAGGCGCAGAGCTCGCGATGAAAGCGCGCGTTCACCACCGGGGCGACATACTGCCTGATCCCCTGAGGGATCAACGTCCCGCCCGGCTTCAGGAACCTGGCTCGCGCATCGGCGAGCGTCTCGATGATGTCTTCCTCATAGGGATAATTGCCGAGCGTCTCGGAGACGACCACGTCCACTCGCGGTGGTTTCTGCATCTCGGTCGAATGGCAGGGCATGACATGGCAATTGCGGACGCGGTTGCGCTTGATGATTTCCGCGGCGACGCCGGCCACCTCGGCGGTCTCGTAGAGGTAGACCTCCCGCGCCCCGAGCCGCGCGGCCATCAGTCCGAGCAGGCCGGTGCCCGCGCCGATGTCGGCGACGACCGTCGTGCCGGGCTTGATCACGGCGGCGAGCGCCGCATGGAATGCTCGGTTGCGAACGGCGTCGGCGACGAGAGTTCGATGATAGTCGATACGCATGGACTTGTGAGCTCGAGCAGAACCGGAACGTCGACGTCCCTAGCACAGTGTCGCCCGTGATGGGTGAAGCAGTCCATGTGCCCGATGGCTCGAAGCAGCCCTCCTCGCTCCCGGAGCGATAGCGCAAGTGGAGCCGCAATCGCTCGCCCTGGATGGTCGCGCTGCACGTCGGCCCTCGTGCAACCCGCGCCAGTCGAAGGCGTTCTGGACCGTCTCTTCAGGCCGCTGTGATTTCCAGCCGCCCGCATCCGCCACCACGTCCCGGGGCGCGAGCCGCCATGACCAGATCGGCCACAGGCAACAGGTGAGACGTGGGGACGACGCGGTCATGCACCAGACATACAGCGAGCACGAATCGGATCGTGTCAAACCGGCAACAGATCCAGTGCAATAACCTACAGCGCGTGGACCACGGCTTGTGGGGCGAAGTCTGGATGTTGTAGCTTGCCTCTCGTTAACCACGACATGTCGCGATGTATCCGCGACCAGTATTTCGTATGTCGTGCAACGCGTACGGCGCTTCGTATCAGCGCCCATTCCTGTAGCGTACGCGAGTCTCTGTTCAGCGTAATCCGCAAAATCGTCAGTAACGGGCTCGGCCCCGCTGCCTGAAGTGGCGCGCTCAGTTGCGCAGCCGCCATCGCATCTCGTGCCAGCCCCCACAACGATGGCCGCGCCGTGTGTCGCGCGCGCCACAGCGTTGTGCTTTTCTCAGGGGAGCCAACATGGCCTGGACGGATGAACGCGTCGAGCTTCTGAAGAAGCTCTGGGGCGAAGGCTTGAGCGCCAGCCAGATCGCCGGTCGCATCGGTGCGGTCACCCGCAACGCCGTCATCGGCAAAGTGCACCGCCTCGGCTTGTCGGGCCGCGCCACCACGTCCCGCATGAAGACGCACCGGCCTCGGCCGCGCCTGGCGTCTCCCGCCAATGCCAAACGCCTGGTGGCCAAGCCCCGCTTCCAGCAGATCGGCAACCCCGCGCTCCGCGCGCTCTATCAGCCCGATGCCGAGCCCTACCAGCAGCCGCTGGAGGAATTGGATATCCCGATGGCCGAGCGCAAGTCGATCCAGACGCTGACCGAGTGCAGCTGCCGCTGGCCGATCGGCGATCCCCAGACCCCCGAGTTTCACTTCTGCGGCAAGGGCAAGGTCACGGGCCTGCCCTACTGCGAGTTCCATGCCCGCAGCGCCTTCCAGCCGCCGCAGCCGCGCCGCCGCGACCGCGAGCCGATGATCCAGCCCGCGCTTGCGCCGGCCGCCAACACCAACCAGACCGCCGACGCGAAGGAAGAGGAAACGGCGGCGGTCTGAGCCGACACCACAGTAGACACGCGGGACTCTCGAGGGACTATGGCGGCGGGGGACGAGGACCGGGGTTGCGGGGGCGCAGCACCGGTCCTCCCAATCTCACGCGACCGAGGCTGGGTTCACCGCGACCGCTCGCCGAACACATAGCCGGCGCCGCGAACCGTTCGGATCGGATCGGCCTCGCGTCCGCGCACCAGCGCCTTGCGCAGGCGGCCGATGTGCACGTCGACCGTGCGCTCGTCGACGAAGGCATCGCGGCCCCACACGCCGTCGAGCAGCTGCGCACGCGACAGCACCCGCCCCGGATTCTCCATCACGTACTCGAGAAGCCGATACTCCGTCGGCCCGAGCCGCACGTCACGATGGCCGCGCTTAACTTTGTGCGCCGCGCGGTCGAGTTCGATGTCGGCGAAGCGCAACACCTCCGCGACCCGGTCGGGACTGGCGCGCCGCAGCAGCGCGCGGATACGCGCCATCAGCTCGGGCAGCGAGAACGGCTTGACGACGTAGTCATCCGCACCCGTCGAAAGCCCGCGTACCCGATCGGCCTCCTCGCCGCGCGCCGTCAGCATCAGGATCGGCACCGCCCGCGTCTGCTGGCGCGAGCGGAAACGGCGGCAAAGCTCGATGCCCGAGACGCTCGGCAGCATCCAGTCGAGAACGATGAGATCCGGCCCGCGCTCCTCGGCAAGCACCTCCGCGTCCTCGCCGGTGGCCGCATGCAGCACCACGAACCCCTCGGCCTCCAGATTGTAACGCAGGATCTCGGCCAGAGACGCCTCGTCCTCGACGACCAGGATGGTGGCGGCCATGTTCGCTCCTTGCCGGTTCAGGCCCTGTCGTCGCGGCCGGTGATCGGGGTCGAGCTGGTATCGTCGCCCTTGGGACGCTCATCCGTAATTGCCGTGCCTTGAACCAGATAGGCGATGGTCTCGGCGATGTTGGTGGTGTGATCGCCGACCCGCTCGACGTTCTTGGCGCCGAACAGGAGGTGCGTCGACAGCCCGATGTTGCGCGGATCCTCCATCATGTAGGTCAGCAGCTCCCGGAACAGGGAGTTGTACATCGCGTCGATCTGCTCGTCCTCGCGCCACACCTTCATCGCTTTTTCGGCATCGCGCTCGGCATAGGCATCGAGCACGTCCTTCAGTTGGCGCATCGCCAGCTCGACCATGTGGCGAAGCCCGGAAATCAAAGGCTTGGGCGGCTGCTCGTGGGCGATCGCGAGCGCGCGCTTGGCGGTGTTCTTGGCGAGATCGCCGACACGCTCGAGATCACCGGTGATCCTGAGCGCACCGATGATGTGGCGCAGATCGTCCGCCATCGGCTGACGCCGTGCGATCATGAACACGGCCTGCTCCTCGATCTCGCGCTGGAGCATGTCGATGGCGCGGTCGGCCTTGACCACGGCCTCGGCCATGTGTGGGTCGCGCCGCTCCAGCGCCTGGAAGGACTGACCGAGGATCTGCTCGGCGAGACCTCCCATGTGGGCGATGCGCTTGTCGAGCAGGGCCAGCTCGCTCTCGTAGGATTTGACAGTGTGGTCGGCCATTACTGGTGTCCTCTGCATATAACCGCAAGCCTGCGGCAGCACTTCCCCCGCCGGCATCCTCAGCCGAAGCGGCCGGTGATGTAGTCCTGGGTGCGCTTGTCGTTCGGATTCGTGAAAATCGCTGCAGTGTCACCCTCTTCCACCAGCGTGCCGAGATGGAAGAACGCCGTTCGCTGCGAGACGCGGGCTGCCTGCTGCATCGAGTGCGTGACGATGATGATGCAGAAATTCGCCCGCAACTCGTCGATCAGCTCCTCGATCTTGGCGGTGGCGATGGGATCGAGCGCGGAGCAAGGCTCGTCCATCAGGATCACCTCCGGATTGACCGCGATCGCACGGGCGATGCAAAGCCGCTGCTGCTGGCCGCCGGACAGCCCCGTGCCGGACTCGTTGAGCCGGTCCTGGACCTCCTTGAACAGCCCCGCCTTCTCGAGACTGGTCGTCACGATCTCGTCCAGCTCCGCCTTGGAGCGCGCAAGCCCGTGGATGCGCGGACCGTAGGCGACGTTCTCGTAGATCGATTTCGGGAAGGGATTGGGCTTTTGGAACACCATGCCGACACGGGCGCGCAGCTGCACGACATCGAGCTTGGGATCGTAAATGTCTTGACCGTCGATTTCGATCGAGCCGGTGACCCGGCAGATCGGAATGGTGTCGTTCATGCGATTGATGCAGCGCAGGAACGTCGATTTTCCACATCCCGACGGGCCGATGAAGGATGTCACCGAGCAATCGGGTATATCGATGCTCAGCGATTTGATGGCGTGTTTCTCGCCGTAGTAGACGTCGACGCCGCGTGCCAGAACCTTGGCCCGAAAGGCGGTCGTCGCAACTGGAGCGGGAGCGGTCATGGCGTCCATTGTGGCGTCCTCAGGATGCGTGACAGGAGTGGGGCGACGACTCGGCATTACCAGCGCGTCTCGAATTTCTTTCGCAGCCAGATGGCGGCCCCGTTCATCGCGAACAGGAACACCAGCAGCACCACGATCGCGGCAGCTGTCTTGGACTGGAAGGCTGGCTCAGGCAGATCGGACCAGAGGAAAATCTGAACGGGCAGCACGGTCGCGGCTTCGGTGAGGGCCGACGGCACGTCGACGATGAAGGCGATCATGCCGATCATCAGCAACGGGGCCGTCTCTCCCAGCGCATGCGCCATGCCGATGATCGTGCCGGTCATGATACCGGGCATGGCCAGCGGCAGAACGTGGTGGAACACCGCCTGCTGATGCGAGGCGCCGACACCGAGAGCGGCCTCCTTGATGGAGGGCGGCACTGCCTTGATCGCGGCACGGCCAGCGATGATGATGGTTGGCAGCACCAGCAGGGCGAGCACCAGACCACCGACGAGGGGCGCCGATCGCGGCAGCCCGAAGAAATTGAGGAAAACCGCAAGACCGAGCAGACCGAAAACGATGGACGGTACCGCAGCGAGATTGTTGATGTTGACCTCGATGATCTCGGTGAGCCTGTTCTTGGGAGCGAACTCCTCGAGATAGACAGCGGCCATGACGCCGATCGGCAGGCAAAGTGCCAGCGTGACGAACAGCGTCAGGATCGAGCCCATCAGTGCGCCACGAATGCCGGCGAGTTCGGGCTCGCGGCTGTCGCCCGAGGTCAGGAACTGCCAGTTGAAATGGCGCTCGACCACGCCCTGAGCCTTCAATCGCTCGAGGAAAGCAACCTCCTGATCCGAGACCTTGCGGCCGCTCTCGGGGACAGTGTAATTGACGACTTTCCAATCGCCGGGCTTGGCCTCGTCGGCCGATTTGAGAGGTAACAGCACGTTGCCCGTTACCCCGATGTCGTTGAGCTTCGTGACCTTCACCAGTCCACCGTTGAGCTCCACGAGCAGGCTCGGCACGGAACTATCCAGCGTCTCCTCGACCTTCGGCTGGCGATAGCGGGCTTCGAGGTCGACGGCCTCCTTCTTGAGCTCTTGAATGCGGGCTGCGACCGTCGTGGAACCGCTGCGCTCCAACCGGCTCGCCTCGGCGCTGATCTGACGCCCGCGATCGGCGAGTGCAGTTTTGACGGCCACGAGTTCGTCTGCGAAGTCGTTGCTGGAGGTCAGGATGGTGATTTCGCCCGTGGTGCCGCTGGGAGTAGCGGTACCGCGCGCGCGGCGGCTCGTGATCGTGGTCCCCGACCCCTTCAAGTAGAGGTCCGCATCGTCGGACAGCATCAGACGCGTGCGCACGGACTTTCCAATCAGGGAAGGATCGGCGACGAGCTGGTCGCGCAACGCATCCGGTGCTCCGGTGCTGAGAATCTGAGCCAGCGTCCTCTGAGCCGCTCTCCCCTCGATGCCGGGAATTGCTGCGTTGAGCGCATCGCGAGTGACCGGGAAGTAGTCGGCGCCTTTGATGGTCGCCACATCCTTCTTGCCCTCGGGATCGACGGCCTCGGCCGACACCGGCACGTCCATCACCAGTGAATGATGCGTGAACGCCGGCAAAGCGTTGCGCACGATGTCGAACATCAGCACCACGAGGAAAAGCGCTGTGATTGCGAGCGCGATCAGCCCATAGGACCGGAAGCGCCGCTCGGCCCGATAGCGGGCTCGGATCTGCCTCTGCGCCTTGTCCGACGTTACGTCGACCCGTCGGCTGACGGGCAAATCCAGCGAGGTCACATCAGTCATATTGCTCTCGATATCTCTTCACGATCTGCAGTGCGATCACGTTCAACATGAGCGTGAGGAAGAACAGGACGAAGCCGAGCGCGAAGGCTGCCAGCGTCTTGGCGCTGTCGAACTCCTGGTCACCGACCAGGATGGTCTTGATCTGCACGGTGATGGTCGTCACAGCGTCCAGTGGATTGAAGGTCAAGTTGGCGGCCAGACCAGCCGCCATCACCACGATCATCGTTTCTCCGACGGCGCGGCTGATCGCGAGCATGAAGGCTGAAACGATGCCTGGCAGTGCCGCCGGCAGCACCACCTGCTTGATGGCCTCAGCCTTCGTTGCACCCAATGCATACGCACCATCGCGCAGCGACTGGGGCACGGCGTTGATGACGTCATCAGAGAGCGAGGAGATGAACGGAATGATCATCATCCCCATGACAAGACCGGCAGCGAGTGCAGACTCTGAGGCGATGTCCAATCCGAAATGCTGGCCCCAGCCTCGGATGAGAGGTGCGACGGTCAGCGCCGCGAAGAACCCCAAAACCACGGTCGGTATACCCGCCAGAACTTCGAGAACAGGCTTGGCCACGGCGCGGAAGCGTGGCGTCGCATACTCCGAGAGATAGATCGCCGAGAACAGGCCGAGCGGACCAGCCACCACGATGGCGATCGTGGTGATCAATAGTGTGCCCGTCAGCAGGGGTATGAAGCCGAAGGCGGTCTTGATCTCGCCCTGATCGGCTCGAAGCGCGGCCTGAGGGTTCCATTCGGTGCCGAAGAGGAATCCCTGGACGGTCGGACGGCCACTCAAGGCCGGATCGAAAAAGAAGCGGTAGGTCTCGAACAGCACCGAAAAGACGATGCCGACCGTGGTCAGAATGGCGACGGTGGCGCAGGCGATGAGCACCACCAGAACGACTTTTTCAAAACTATTTCGCGCACGGAACGCAATGCTGACGCGGCTCAAGCTGGCGAGTAGCCCGATCAGCCCCGCGGCGACCCCCGCCGCGAGCATGGCCCAGTTGTAGGTGGACAGGGTGGCACTGTAGGCTTGTGCGGCACGGGATACCTCTGCCGACGCAGCAACCGAACCATGCCCCATCGCAAGATTGATCACGTCGCGCAGCGCTGCGCCGCGCTGAAGCTCGTTTGCGGTGATCGAAGCTGGAAGCAGCGACATGGCGCCGCTTTCGGCAAGCTTGGCGACGATGGGAGCACCGATTGCGAAGATCGCCAGCATCGGCATCAAGATCACCGTCGCGGCAAACAAGCCGTGATAAATGGGCAGCGAATGGATCCTCTGCCTGTCGGAAGAGCTGCCCTTTGCCGTCAGCGCGGCAGCGCGCTGGCGCGCGACGAAGAAGCCGAGCAAGACGAGCAGTGCCAGGGCTGAGAAGTAAACGGCAGGCATGCCACCATCCTCGGCGAACGTGACCCGGGCCGGCCCACCGTTTCGGCGGCAACGGCATGAGGTCGACTGGATATCCATGAATTCGCTGCCGGGGCTTTGGAGCCACCGGCAGCGACGATGAGTGTAGCTCCGCTTACTTCACGTCGGAAGCAGCGAGCGGCTTCATGGCCTTCGCGTCGGCGGAAATCTTGTCGGCCTCTGCCTTCGGCAGCGCGACCAGACCCTTGCGGGCGAGATAGCCGTCCTTCGACATCGCCTTCGCAGAGACGTACTCGGCGACGAACTTGTCGATGCCCGGGATCACGCCGACGTGCTGCTTCTTGACGTAGACGAACAACGGGCGGGCGCCCTTGTACTTGCCCGACGAAATCGTGTCGTAGGTCGGCTCCACGCCGTCCATCGGAACGCCCTTGAGCTTGGCGGCGTTCTCTTCGAGGAAGGAGTAGCCGAAGATGCCGAAGGCGTTCTTGTTGGCCTCGAGCTTCTGCACGATGACGTTGTCGTTCTCGCCGGCCTCGACGTAGGCGCCGTCCTTGCGGATCGACTTCCAGGCTTTGTCGAACGCCTTGGCGTCAGCCTTCTTCAACTCCTTCATGGCCGGTATGCTCGCGGCGCCGGCCTCGAGGAACAGCTCGTGGAAGCTGTCGCGGGTGCCCGAGGTCGGCGGCGGCCCGAGAACCTCGATCTTGATGCTCGGCAGCGACTTGTCGATGTCCGACCAGGTCTTGTTGGGATTGGCCACGAGCTTGCCGTCCGCACCCGGAACCTGCTCGGCGAGCGCAAGGAAGACCTGCGCCATTGTGAGCTTCAGCTCGGGACCAGCCTTGGAATGAGCGATCGTCAGGCCGTCGATGCCGACCTTGAGCTCGACGACATCCTTGACGCCGTTCTTCTGGCAATCGTCGAACTCGCCCTTCTTCATGGCGCGCGAAGCGTTGGTCATGTCCGGGTGGGTCGGGCCGACGCCGGCGCAGAACAGCTTCATGCCGCCGCCAGTGCCGGTCGACTCGACGACCGGGGTCTTGCCACCGCCGGATTTGCCGAACTGCTCGGCGACCGCCGTTGTGAACGGATAGACAGTCGAGGATCCGACGATACGGATCTGCTCGCGGGTCTGGGCGGTCGCCGCGCTGGCGAGCGCCAATGCGCCGACGATCGTCGCCGTAGCCACCGATGCGGCTGTGAGCTTGGTTGTCACGCTGAAATCTCCTGGCACGTTTGCTTGGATTGGAGCGGCTTCGTTGCCCCTCCGTCCGGCCACCGGCCTTCGGTGGCGCACAATCACTAGACCACGGATGCATCCGCTTGATGACAGATTAAATAATTGATATATATGATAAAAATACTCAACCGCTCAATCGCCAGCGCCCGACCCCGCCACCTCGTCGAGGACGATCGTGAAGCGCGAGCCCTCGCCCACCTGCGAGGCGATGCGCAGCTCGCCGCGGTGGCGGGTCATCACGTGCTTGACGATGGCGAGGCCGAGGCCGGTACCACCCTTGTCGCGGCTGGTGCCGGGGTTGACGCGGTAGAAGCGCTCGGTCAGCCGCGGCAGGTGCTCGGCCGGGATGCCCGGACCGTCGTCGATCACGGCGACGGCGATGCGGCCCTGCCCTGCGAGGCCGGTCGCCGTCTCGCGCGACAGCCGCACCTCGACCTTGCCGCCTTCGCGCCCGTACTTGATGGCGTTCTGCAAGAGGTTTTGCAGCACCTGCACGATCTCGTCGCGGTCGGCGCGCGCAAACGCCCGCCCCTGCAACGGCGACAGCTTCAGCGTCACGCGCGCCGCCGTCGCCAGCGGCTCCATCCCCTGCAAGGCCGACGCCGCCACCGCATCGAGATCGACGATCGTGCGCGGCGGCAGGTGCTGGCGCATTTCGATCCGCGACAGCGACAGGAGGTCGTCGATCAGCCGGGTCATGCGGGCGGCATGATCCGCCATGCTGGCGAGGAAGCGCTCGCGCGCGACGGCATCGTTGCGAGCCGGTCCCTGCAGGGTCTCGACATAGCCGCGCAGCGAGGCGAGCGGCGTGCGCAGCTCGTGACTGGCGTTGGCGACGAAATCCGCCCGCATCTGCGCCAGCCGGTCCTGCTCCGACAGATCCCTGAAGGTGACCAGCAGCGCCGGCTGCCGTTCCACCGGTGCCTCGCTGAGCCGGCTGACACGCGCCGTGATACGCCGCTCGATCGGCATGTGCTCGACGATCTGCACCTCGACCGGATCGGGCGCGAGCACGGCGCGATCCGCCGCCGCGAGCAGGTCGGGGTGGCGCATCACCTGCGCCAGCACCAAGCCCGGGCGCAGCCGCGGGAAGAGATCACGCGCGGCCAGATTGTGGTGCATCACGCGCCCCTCGCTGTCGAGCACGATGGCGCCGTCCGGCAAGGCATCGACGACGGCACGCCAGACGGCCGGCTCGCCACTGCCGTATCCGGCACCCTCCGACTCGCCCGCATCACGGCCCGCGACCATCTCCGCTCCCGCCGCGCGCACCGCTCTGACGGCTCGTTCCACCCGCGTCACCCAATCCACCATCGGCTGTACCACGTCGTCGACATCGCCTCATCTCCTCGTCATGTTAGCCCAGGCCCGACGCCAGCGCCGCTTTAACCGCAGCGCGCTTCGTTAATGCCGTTCGCCGACGCGGCGGCAGCGTTTGCCGCTGGATTGGCGTATGCTCTTATGACACTGCGACGAAGGAACGATGACGTCATGGCCAAGTCGGACAAGAGCGGCAAGAAGCGAGCGGCGGCAATCGGCACGCTGGCGAAATTCGACATCGACGACGGCAAGCTGCCGGCCGCGATCACGGAAGCGGAGTTCACCTCAGGCGGCTATCCCTACGACAAGAAGCTGAAACGGAAATCCTACGAGCACCAGCTCGAGGCGCTGCAGATCGAGCTGCTGAAGCTGCAGGCGCACGTGCAGAGGGAGGGGATGCGCATCGTCGTGCTGTTCGAGGGGCGCGACGCCGCCGGCAAGGGCGGCTGCATCTCGGCCTTCATGCAGCATTTGAATCCCCGCCACGCCCGCGCAGTGGCGCTCACCAAGCCGACAGACACCGAGCGCGGCCAATGGTATTTTCAGCGCTATCTCGCCCATTTGCCGACGCGCGGCGATATCGTGCTGTTCGACCGCTCCTGGTACAATCGCGCCGGCGTCGAGCGGGTGATGGGCTTCGCCTCGAGCGATCAGGTCGCCGACTTCCTGCGCGAGGCGCCGGAGATCGAAGGCCAGTTGATCCGCGACGGCATCAAGTTGTTCAAAGTGTTCCTGACCATCGGCCGCGAGACGCAGCTCGTGCGCTTCCACGAGCGCCGCCACGATCCCTTGAAGCGCTGGAAGCTGACCGAGATCGATCTCGCCGCGATCGAGAAGTGGGACGACTACACCCAGGCGCAGGCGGAAATGTTCCGCTTCACCCACACGCCGGCGAGCCCATGGACGGTGGTGCGCGCCAACGACCAGCGCCGCGCCCGACTGGAGGCGATCCGCGTCGTGCTGTCGGCGATCGACTACAAGGACAAGGATGCGGAGGTCGTCGGCAAGCCGGATCCCCGGATCGTCGGCGACAGCCCGGAATTCCTCTACGGCGCCGAAGCCGCGGAGAAATAGCCCACGCCGACCCCACCCGGTCTATTGCGCCGAAAGACCGCCGTCGATCACCATCTCGGAGCCGGTGACGAAGGTGGACTCGTCGGACGCGAGGTAGACTAGCAGGTCGGCAATCTCGCGTGGCTCGGCGGTGCGCCCCAGCGGAATGGCGCCGCCGAGCTTGGCCCGCGCGCCCTCCCGGTCACGTGCCCGGGCGACGATGTCGTCGAGCATGCCGGTCTCGACGAACGCGGGATGAACCGAGTTGCAGCGCAGGCGATAGCCCTTGCGCGCACAGTGCAGCGCGACCGATTTGGTCAGCAGCCGCACGGCCCCCTTGGAGGCGTTGTAGGCGACGAGATTGTGCCC
This sequence comes from Devosia equisanguinis, assembly GCA_945889015.1. GTDB lineage: Bacteria > Pseudomonadota > Alphaproteobacteria > Rhizobiales > Hyphomicrobiaceae > CAMDBL01. The sequence goes on along the minus strand of CAMDBL010000010.1, from coordinate 430 downwards.
GCCGACGATGCCGGAGACCGAGCTCATGTTGATGATGGAGCCGCCCGTGCCCTTCATCACCCGCACGCCGTGACGGCAGCCGTAGAATACGCCATCGACGTTGATCGACAGCGTCGACCGCCAGTCTTCGTCGGTCAGGTCCTCGATACTCCCCATCCGCACGACGCCGGCGTTGTTGAGGAGGACATCGAGCCGGCCGTGCCGCGCGATGACCGCATCGGCCGCCGCGCGCCAGTCGGCGTCTCGCGTCACGTCGAGATGCACCGCGGGCTCGCCGCCGATGCCCTCGGCGGCCGGGTCGATATCGGCGACGATCACGGTCGCGCCCTCGGCATGAAACCGCTCGGCGGCCGCCCGGCCGATGCCCCGCGCCCCGCCCGAGATCATCGCGACCTTGCCCGACAGCCGCCTTCCGCTCATTGCGTCCTCC
>CAMDBL010000009.1 GCA_945889015.1 Devosia equisanguinis | reverse complement strand
GCCCTTGCCGTAGCCGATCGCGAGCGGAGAGCCCTGGCGAGCCGCGATCATCAGGTCGTCGTGGCCGGCAAAGACGATCCCGAGTGCGAACGCGCCTTCGAGCCGCTTCAGAGCGGCGCGCACGGCCTCGACCGGCGTGCGGTCGCCTTTCAGCTCCTCGGTGACGAGATGCACGACGGCCTCGGTGTCGGTGTCGGTCTCGAACACATGACCCTTGACGGTCAGCTCCGCCTTCAGCTCGCGGTAGTTCTCGATGATGCCGTTGTGCACGACGCTGACCTGCGCGCTCATGTGGGGATGCGCGTTGCGCTCCACCGGCTTGCCGTGCGTCGCCCAGCGCGTGTGTCCGATGCCGGTGCGGCCCTCGAGCGGTTCCTTGATCAGCCGGGCCTCGAGATTGCGCAGCTTGCCCTCGGCCCGCCGGCGCTCGAGGTGCCCGTTCTCGACGGTGGCGATACCGGCCGAATCATAGCCGCGATACTCGAGCCGCCGCAGCGCGTCCACGAGATCGGCCGCGACCGGCTTATTGCCGAGAATCCCTACGATTCCGCACATGCTGCATGCTCTCCCAGTGAGCCGTCGATGTGAGCTGTTCGCGTACCATTGTGGTACAGGCGCGCGAACTCTCAAATCAACTTAGATTTCCTTTTCCCCGTCAGACTAGCAAGTTCCGTGCCGCCGCCGGGCATCATCGGGATCAGCCCCGGTCCTTGCGGCGTTGCATCCGCTCGCGGAAGCGCTGTGCCCACAGGGGCCGGCTCTCCTGCGCGGAGCGCTCGATGGCGAGCGCGCCGGCCTCGACCTCCCGGGTGATGACGCTGCCCGAGCCGACATAGGCCCCAGCGCCGATCTTGACCGGGGCCACCAGCGAGGAGTTCGAGCCGACGAAGGCGCCGGCACCGACCTCGGTCCTGTGCTTGTTGAAACCGTCGTAGTTGCAGAAGATCGTACCCGCGCCGATGTTGGCCTTGGCGCCGACGTGACCGTCGCCGATGTAGGCGAGGTGATTGGCCTTCGAGCCCGCCTCCATGGTCGCGTTCTTGACTTCGACGAAGTTGCCGACGTGGACGTCGCGGCCGATCTCGGCGCCTGGACGCAGCCGCGCGAACGGTCCGATTTCTGCGCCCGTCGCGACACGCAGGCCGACCTTGACCTTGGCGTCGGCGCCTTCGATATGGCAATTCGCCTTGATGACGACGCCGTCCTCGATGGTGACGCCCGGGCCGAAGAAAACGTTCGGCTCGATCACCACGTCGCGTCCGAGTTTTGTGTCGTGGCTCAGGAACACGGTGTCGGGCGCGATCATGGTGACCCCCTCCTCCATGGCGCTGAACCGGGCGCGGCGCTGGAACACCGCCTCGGCCTCGGCCAGTTGTACGCGCGAGTTGACGCCCAGCACCTCGTCCGCCTCGCCTTCGACCACGCGGGCGCGCAAGTGGCTGGCGCGCGCCACCTCGACGGCGTCGGTGAGGTAGTATTCGCCCTTGGCGTTGGTGTTGCCGATCCGGTCGAGGATGCCGAGCAGATCGGGGCAGCGGAACGCCATCACGCCCGAGTTGCACAGACCGATCTTGCGCTCGTCGGCGCTGGCGTCCTTCTCCTCCCGGATCGCGACGAGGTCGCCGATCCCGTCTTTGACGAGACGACCATAGCCGGCCGGATCGTCTGGCGTGAAGCCGAGCACGGCGACGTTTGCGCCGTCGTCCAGGGCCGCGATCAGGCGCCGCAGCGTCGCCTCGGTGATCAGCGGCGTGTCGGCATAGAGAACCAGGACGTCGCCCCGGTGCGCGGCCAGCGTCTCACGGGCCGCCAGGACCGCGTCGGCGGTGCCGAGCTGATTGGCCTGGATGGCAATCGACGCCCCCGGCGCGTGCCGGAGCGCCTCCGCGCTCACCGCGTCCATATCGGGTCCGATGACGACCGCTTGCCGGCCCGCGCCGAGCGACGCAGCCGTCGCCAGCACGTGGCCGAGCATCGAGCGACCGGCGATGGCGTGCAGCACCTTGGGCTTGGCCGACTTCATGCGGGTGCCCTTGCCGGCGGCGAGGACGACCGTGAGCAGACTGGACGTGGTCATGGAGGGGCGGCACCTGGATTGCGATGTTCGGGCGGTCGGAGCCTTGCCCAGCCGCACGGCAATTGCAAGACGAGGGCCGCGGCAAGATCGAGGCCAACCGCCTGTTTTTGCGGTGCAAGGTGAATAGCGCGCACCGCCTGCGGTGGCCCGTGGGGCCTCCCCCCGGCTATCCACAGCGCCGCCGCGTGCAATCCGACCCCGCGTTTGACCACGTCTGCAGACTCAGACGACCTGGAATGATCACCGTTTGCTGCAGGACTTCCGCTTCCAAGGGTCATTCGAACAATGTCCACCCGCGCTCGCACCAGTCTTTCGACGCCCTACGTCGCTGTCTGGGTTCTGCTGACCACCGTCGCGGTCGCCTACATGGGAGCCATGGCCGTCAAACCCGAGCTGGTCGCCGGGGCCGTGCCGCGCATCCATATCGGTAGCCTTCTGCTGGACGAGGACGACACGGAGCTGCGCCGTCAGGCCTTCGAAGCCGAGACCCTGCGCCGGCAACTGTTTTCGGCGCGGGCGGAGCTCAACGGGTTGCGCGGAGAGGTCGCCCGCCGCACCGACCGCGAGACGACGCTCACCCTCAAGCTCGCCAGTCTCGAAGCCAAGGAGGCGCGGGCCGCCGAGTTGGCCGCCAACGAAGCCGCCCGCAAGCCACCGGTACGGACTGCCGAGAAGCGGCCGTTGCCGCCGAAGCCGATGTCGGCGGTCGAACGCCTAGCCGCCAAGGTCAACTCAGGCCGAGAGGCCGGTAACGCATTTCCAGCCGGCGTCCAATTCGCCGCCCCTCCGACCGCAACCCGCACCGCCACGGGCGGCGCACCCGACGCGATCGAGACTGGCAGCGTCGCGGACGCATCCCCGGCCGAAGCGACCGCCGGCATTCAACTCGGCACCGGCCCGTCCGTCGATGCCCTCCGGTTGAACTGGACCCTGCTGCAGCAACGCCACGGCGGGGCGTTGCAGAGGTTGCAGCCACGCTACATGTCGAGCCGCGGTGCAGCGCCCGGCGCGCAGGGGCAGGCCTTCGATCTGATCGCCGGACCGCTTCCGCCCGCCGAGGCGCAGCGCACTTGTGACGCCCTGCGAGCCCGGAACGTCGCATGCAAGGTCGGCGGCTTCGGCGGAAATGCGCTCTGAGGCTTCCGTCGGCTCGGCGGAACCGGTACCTTCAGGTGGCGTTGCCGTCGCATGTGGTCGACAGCCGCCCTGAGCAACGTCGCATTCGCCGTTCCATTGAGCCTGTTCCTCGGCTACGGACTCGTCATCAGCGCCGTCTCGACCACCTGCGTCCTCGTCGCTTCCACCCTCTATCATGGCTCCGGGCGGGCGCGCTGGCGTGCTCTCGATCAAGCGGCGGCGTGGGCGTTGATCGCCAACAACTCATGGCTTCTGGCGGCATCGGGTGGACCGCAGCCCTTCCTGTCGCTCGCACTGCTCCTGTTCGCCCTGGCCATGGTGATCTTCTATCGCCTCGGGCACGATGACTGGGGGTGGCACAGCTGCTCGGCCGGGATCACCCTTCTCTGCGGGTTGGCGTACGTCACGCCGCAAGCCTCATGATCCCGAAATGGCAAAGGGCCCGCGAGCGGGCCCTTCTCGACATTTCGACGATCATGCGGGCAGCGAGGCGGTCAAAGCTCTGACTTCGCAAGCGAGAACGTGTCGCACTGCTGCATCTGGGCTGCCTCGAAGCCGCGCTTGAACCAGCGCACGCGCTGGGCGGACGAGCCGTGCGTGAAGGCGTCCGGCACGACGCGCCCCGTCGTCTGCCTCTGGATCATGTCGTCGCCGATCTGGCTCGCGGCGTTGAGCCCTTCCTCGATGTCGCCGGGCTGCAGGCGCTGCTTGGCGGTGTCGATCCGCTTGGCCCACACGCCCGCGAGGCAGTCGGCCTGCAACTCCATGCGCACCTGCAGCTCGTTGCTGCGGCGCTCGTCGACCTGCTGCTTCATGCGCTGCACCTTCTCGGCGATTCCGAGCAGTGTCTGCACGTGATGGCCGACCTCGTGCGCAATGACGTAGGCTTGCGCGAAATCCCCCGGCGCATTGAAACGCCGCTTCATCTCCTCGTAGAAGGCGAGGTCGATGTAGACCTTGCGGTCGAGCGGGCAATAGAACGGTCCCATCGCCGCCATGCCGGTGCCGCAGGCGGTCGGCGTCGAGCCCGTGAACAGGATCAACCGCGGCTCCTCGTAGCGGATGCCGTACTGCTGCAGTTCCTTACCCCAGAAGTCCTCCATGTCCGCCAGTACCCGGCTGATGAATTTCTTCATCTCGTCCTGGTTGGCCTGGACCGGCGCGCCGCTCTTGCCCCCTGGCAGATCGAAGGGATTGCGCTGCGTCGTCTGCGTCGGACGATCGATGCGCGGCATCTGCACCTCGGGGAAGTTGCCGCCTCCACCGCCGGTCAGAATGTCCAAGGGATTGAGCCCGAACAGCAGCATGATCGCGCCGATGATGAGCAACGTGGTGAAGCTCATGCCGCCACCACCCATGGGGATGCGGACGCCACCGGGCAGCATGCCCCCGCCGCGGCCGCCTTGACCGCGGCGATCCTCGACGTTCTTGCTTTCCCGATCCTGCTCGTCGTACCGCATGGCGCTCTCTCGCAAGGCCGCTGTCTGGGCTCGTTCACGGCTCCAGCCGGGATCGCCGACCAGATCGCGTGTCATTCAACGTGGCAAAATCAGTCTTAGCACAGTCGGACGCCCCGGCAACGCCACACCCTTCGCGGGCCGGCGCTCTGGCAGCTCCCCGCTCACACCGTGCCGCCACCCGGCGGTTTCGGCAGACGCAGCGAGCCCGTCGCGACCGCAGCCGTCGTCGTCACCGCCTCGCTCACGGGCGCCTTGGCTTTCGCGGGCGGCCGCAGCAGGCTGCGCACGCCGCGCGAGGCGGCGATGACGCCGTCGTTGGCGAACGCCTCGTGGTTGCGCTCGATCTCCTTCAGCTCGTAGCGGTAGTTGACCATCAAGCCGTGGCCCTCGCGCAGCCCCTTCTCGGAGACGTCGCCGAGCCAGTTGATGCGCTCGAGCCTGGCGCCGTTGCCCAGGTGAAACCGGGCGACGGGGTCCACCGGCCGGTTGTCGGGCGACTTCGCCGTGAGGAAATAATGCGCGGCGAGCGCCATCAGCGTCGCCTTCAGCGGCTCCGACGGGCGGTCGACCCAGTCGGGATCGCGCAACGCCTTGATCGCCTGCCGGTCGGCTTCCGTGACGATGCCGGCGGGATCGTCCGCCAGCAACCGGTCGAGCCAGCGCGCGAAGGTCGGCACCGGCGACAGCGTCACGAAGGTCTTGAGGCTCGGATGATCCTTGGCCAGATCCTCGACCACCTGCTTGATCAGGAAGTTGCCGAACGAGATGCCGCGCAGGCCATCCTGGCAGTTCGAGATCGAGTAGAACACCGCGGTCGTCGGCTCCATGATCTCGCCGTTCTTGCGCTCCTCCTTGAGTAGCGGCGCAATCGCGCCGGGGATGTCGTCGGTCAGCGCCACCTCGACGAAGATCAGCGGCTCGTCGCCGAGCGAGGGATGGAAGAAGGCGAAGCAGAAGCGGTCGTCGGGATCGAGCCGGCGGCGCAAGTCGTCCCAGCCCTGGATCTCGTGCACGGCCTCGTAGGCGATGATCTTGTCGAGGATCGCCGCCGGCGTCTGCCAGTCGATGCGCCGCAGCACCAGGAACCCGCGATTGAACCACGACTGCAACAGATGCTTGAGGTCGTCGTCGAGCGGCTCGAGCGACGGCTCGACCTTCGGCAGTCGCAGCAGATCCCGGCGCATAGACACGATCGCGCCTGTGGCCCCCGACGGCAGGTTCAGGCGCCGGAAAAACTCCTGGCGTGGCGAGGCGATCGCCTTCTGCAGCGCGATCACGTTGTGCTGCGAGGGATCGGAGAGGTAAGCCTCGCAGGCCGCGGCAGCGCCTTCCGAATCCGGCTGAAGCTCATCCAGCAGGAAACGGAAGAACGCGCGTCTCTCGTCGGCACCGAGGATCTTGTAGCGGCGCAGCAACTCTCGGGCGATGGCGACGCCGGACGCCTCGCCACGACCCGACATCAGCGCCTTGGCCAGTGCCTCGACATCCTCCTCGACGCTGGCGCCGAACAATCGCGCAGGCAGCAGCGCGCGGCCCTGCTCGGCGACGGTGTTGAGCAACTCCTGCAGGAACGAGACGTTGCGGGTCGACATTAGGCTCCTCCGGACCATACCGTCCGATACGACGGCCAGCCGTGATCGTCTTCCATCACATTAAACCAAGTGTCGCGCGCGTCCAGGCCACCCCGATCGCTTCGGTTACAATGCTTCCGCGATCCGGCTCGCTCCCGCGCTGCGCGAACCGCGAGCCAGCAAGCCGACCGCCGTCAACGCCCTCGACGAGGCCCCTGTTCCAGACCATTCTGACGCCAACGAGAGTCCGCCTGGGAGGATGCCATGATCGAATCCGACACCTATGAGATTCTAGCCCTGAAATACGGCACCCATCAGAACAGGACACGGGCCGACAACTTTCTCGCCGCCGACGATCACGCCAGGCCCGAGCCGATCGACTATTTCGTGTGGGTGATCCGAAACGCCGAGCGTACGATCCTGGTCGATACGGGCTTCGACCGCGCTGAAGCCGAGGCGCGCGGCCGCACCCTGACGCACGAGCCTCGCGAGGTTCTGCGGCACGTCGGAATAGACGCCGACAAGGTCGACACCGTCGTCGTGTCGCATCTGCATTACGATCATGCCGGCACCCTCGACCATTTCCCCGGCGCCCGCCTTCACATCCAGGACGCCGAGGTCGAGTTCGCGACGGGACGGTGCATGTGCGAGCCGTTCATGCGGAAATCCTTCACGGTCGAGCACGTCTGCTCGCTGGTGAAACGTGTTTACCAGGGCCGTGTGACATTTCATGACGGCGACGGCGTGATCGCGCCGGGGATCACGGTGCACAAAGCATCGGGCCACAGCCGTGGGCTGCAGTGCGTGCGTGTCCAGACGGCGAGCGGCGCGGTCGTGCTGGCGGTCGATGCCGCGCACATGTACGAGAACCTGGAGAGGCGCCAGCCATTCCCGATCGTGGTCGACGTCGCCGATACGCTACGCAGCTACGACAAGCTCTATAGCCTCGCCTCCACGCCTGCCCACGTCGTCCCCGGCCACGATCCGCTGGTGCTGAAGCGCTACCCCGCCATGAACAGCCAGTCGGAAGGCCTCGTGCATCGCCTGGACGTGCCGAGATTGCGCTGAGGTTCCTTCTCCGATTTACGACCGTTGCAGCACACTTTTCGGCAGCATGGCGTGGATGCCCTTCACGTTGTTGACGGTCTGGGTGACGTGCAAGTCGCAGATGTAGGAGCACAGGCGATAGGCGTCGTCGCGGGAGAGGTTGGTCATCGACGTGATCCAGCCGATCATCTCGCGCAGCGCCTGCTTGGCCGCGTCGTCGAGGTCGGGGTCGAGGCCGAACGCGATGAAATGCGTCGCCGTCTCCGCGCGCGGCATCACCCAGTCCAGATCCTTGCGGACGTGGAACTCGAACACGCCAGAGAGACAGGTCTCGATCGCGGTGCCGTCGACCTCGCCGTCGCCCTGGCTCCAGTGGCCGTCGCCGGTCGAGAAGCCGCCGCCCGGCACGAAGCACGGCAGGTAGATGGTCGCGCCGGCCGTCAGCTCCTTGCAGTCGAGATTGCCCCCGTAGCCGCGTGGCTCCTTCGAACTCTGCCGGCCTGCTTTCAGCGGTGGCTGCACCGCGAGCTGGCCGAAGAACGGCCGCGCCGGGATCTCGATGCCGCCCGCGACGGTGGCGATGCCGCGCTGCAGGTCGAGTGGAATGTGGACGAGACCGGGATGGTCGAAGTCCTCGGGCAGCGTGCCACTATAGGGCCGGAACAGGTTGAAGCCCCAGTCGATGCGCGGCGTCACCTCGAGTATCCGGACCTCCAGCACGTCGCCGATCTCGGCGCCGCGCACCGCGACGGGTCCGGTCATGATGTGCGCGCCGGCACCTCGCGGCGCCTTGGCGAACACCTCGACCATCTCGGGCAGCAGCTTCATGCCGGAGGCTGGAGCAGGCGACGATTCGGGCGTGCACGTGATGCAGTCGATGCGGACGCGGTCGCCGGAATCGACGGTCAGCACCGGCATCAGGCTGCCGTCGAGAAAGCCCCAGTGCACGGTCTGTGGCGTGGAGCGTAGATGGTGCGTCTTGCTCATGTTCTCGTCGTCCCTCTCACCCCCACCCCTAACCCCTCCCCGCAAGGGGGAGGGGAACCCGGCTGCGCAAGCAGAACCTACCGACTCTGACTTCTGACTTCTGAATTCTGACTTCCGACTTCCGACTTCCCACGTCCCACGTCTCACTTCTTCCCCTTCGCCGACTTGCCCCATGCGGCGGCTTCCTCGCTGCCGGGGATGATGCCGGGCTCCATCTTCATGCAGTACTCGGCGATGTCGACGGCGCGAGTGAACCAGATGTCCTTGGCGTGCTTGTGGGTGACGCAATGCTTGATGGCGTTGCGCAAGGGGCGCAGACGGAACGGCTGACCGACGATGAAGCCGTGCAGCGACAGCGCGAACACCAGCGGCTGCTTCTCCGACTGCTCCAACAGCTCCTCGAACTGATCGACGATCATGTCGGCGAACTCGCGGCCCGAGTGGTCACGCCAGGCGAGCGTGCCGGCGTCGTTCAGCTCCATCGGATAGGGCACCGACAGGATCGGGCCAGAGCGGGTCCGCATCCAGATCGGCTGATCGTCGACGGGCCAGTCGAGAAGGTGCGTGTAGCCCAGCTCTTTCAGCAGGTCGGGCGTGACGCTGGATTCGACCGCGCCGGGCCCCATCCAGCCGGTGGGGCGTGTGCCGACGTGCTTGGCGATGACGTCGACGCACTCCTTCAGCGCGCGCCGCTCATCGGCTTCCCACATGCCCTTGTAAGTCTCGGCGTTGGTGCGGCCGTGGCCACAGACGTCGTCGCCGCGCAGTTTGATGCGCTCGACGATCTCGGGATATTCGTAGCAGACGGCGGAGTTGAGCAGGATCGTCGCCGGCAGCTTGAGCTCGTCCAGGATATCGAACAGGCGGAAGTTGCCGATGCGATTGCCGTAGTCGCGCCAGGCCCAGTTACGCGTGGATTGCCCGGCGTTGATGTCGAACGGGTCCATGCCGCGGCCCGTGTTGAAGGCGAAGTGCTCGATGTTGACGGCGATGTAGAACGCGAGCCGCTTGCCGCCCGGCCACGTGTAGTGCTTGCGCTTGGTGATCGGGCTCCAGTCGTAGCGCCCGTGCGCGGGCAGCTTGAGTACGTCGTCCATTGGGCACCTCCCGGATGAGCTTTTACAGGTTCCGGTGCACGGGTGACAGGGGGGCGGGCGCATGGCCGGGAAGCAAAACCTGCTCCCGGCCAAGGGCCAATCGGCGCCTAGTCGCTGTCTCCTACACTTCCGCCTTTGGATTTTGGGCCGAGCGCCCCCGGCGGCGGCCGACCTTGTCCTCCTCGCCGAGGCCTGCGGCGAGAATCGCGGCGGGTAGATCACGTCCGCGGCCGACACCGATCACCTCGACCGGTTCGGCGACACCGCGCACGTCGACGGTCGCCTTGAACTGGTCCTCGCCCTCCCAACCGGCATAACGCGCAACGCGCTTCGACAGGACGATCTGGTAGCCCTTCTCCTTCGACAGCGACTCGAGCCGGCTCGCCACGTTGACGGCGCTGCCGATTACCGTGAGGTCTACGGACTCACCGTAGCCGATGCGGCCGAGCAGCAGCGGTCCGGCGTCGATCCCCATTCCGACCCGCAGCGGGCGTCCGATCTCGGCCTGCAGCTTCGCATTGACGAAATCGAGCGCGAGGTCGATGGCGCGCGCGGCCCTGAGCGCCTGCCGGCAGCCCGCCTCGACGCCGTCGTCCTGGCCGAAGATGGCGAGCAGTCCGTCGCCCAGGAACTTGTCGATCCAACCTCCGTGGTTGGTGATGGCGACGCCAGTCGCGGCGAAGAACTCGTTCAGCAGGAACACCACGTCGTAGGGCAGCTTGTTGGCCGACAGGCGGGTGAAGTCGCGCATGTCGAGGAACAGCACGGCGAGCGGCTTCTCGACGCCGGCCGAATCGGTCTCCTGCAGGTCGGCAGCCTCCGGTCCCGTGCTCGCCGGACGCAGCAGCCGCGTCACCGTCATCGCGCGCTGCGGGAAGATCTGGCAGGCGAGCCGCACGTTGGGCGGGGCGTTGATGCTGGCGAGCGTGAACGCCTCCGGGAACTTCGGTGGCGGCAGCTCGTCGAAGCCCTCGTCGATCCGCACCCGGCAGGTCGAGCAGCGGGCGCGGCCACCGCACACGCAGGCGTGCGGGATCTTGTTCATGCGGCTGATCTCGAGCAGCGAAGGGCCCTTGGCGACGCGGACCGTCGGCCCGCCGGTGTAGGTCACGGCGACCTTGGGGCCCGACATCAGCGCGAAATAGCGCCAGGCGGCATAGAGACCAAACAGGGCCGCGAGACTGTAGAAACCGATGCGGACGTAGAATCTCAAGTCGGCGAGCGTGTCGCCATCCACCGCGTTGGGCCATCGCGTCAGCGTCTTGACCCGCTGCAGCATGGCGGGATCCTCGATCAGCTGCGCCACCGCCCGTCCCGAGACCATGAAGCCGGCGAGCGCCGACAGCGGGATGACGATGGCGAGGAACAGCAGCACCGGTTGCGCCAGCCGGTAGGGCGGATGCAGCCGCAGCCAGAAATGGATGCCGATGCAGCCGTGAACCCAGACCAGCAGCAGAAGCGTGCTCTGCACGACCGCCGACACCGGCCACAGCCGCGCCAACTCGTAGAGGTAGTTGTCCTCGACGTTGAAGAAGGTGTGCGCGATGCGCGTGTTGACGATGTGCGGGAACAGGAAGAACGGGATGGCGAGACCGAGCGCGACCTGCGCCAGCTCCCACGTCTGGAGCCGCCAGGTCGTCCGGTTGGCGAGCTTCCACAGGCCGAGCAGGATGTGAATCGCCAGCGCCGCGGCCAGCACGATGGTCCCCGGCAGCGAACGCGTCACCCAGGTCCGCCAAGCCTGCATCTCGTGCATGGTCTCGACGTGCACCAGGCCCAGCGCGTGGTTGGTGAAATGGAACAGCGCGAACGTGAACAGGATCAGGCCCGAGCCCAGCCGCAGCTTCTGCAGCATGTCGCCGCGCTGTAGGATCTCCATGACAACGCCACTCCGCCAACCTTGGGCCACACGCCTGTAAGAATGGCGGCACTATACGATGGCGTTCTGCAATGTGAACCCCGCCCCGCACGATCTTGTTAAAGAAACCGGGCGTGAAACGGCAAAGGCGGCTCCCGACCGGAAGCCGCCCTTCGCGACGTGTGCCGGCCGGCCCGGACTTAGACCTATTGAGCGTTCATCTCCGACTCGATGTCCTTAGCGAGGTCCATCGCCTCGGCGACCTTGTCGGCATCGCAGAGGTCTTCCATTTTCTCGAGGAGATCCTCGATCTTGTCGAGCCGTTCGTTGCCGAGCTGCTTTCCCTCGATGGACTGCGCCAAATCGTAGGCAGCCTGAACGCATTGGTTGGCGTCCTGTACCGGGGCCTGCGCCAGTGCCGGAGCCGCGAGGAACGCGCTCAACGCCAAGACGGCTGCGATCGACTTCAACATCGCTCATATCCTTCCGTGATCATAGGCCGGATCAACCGGCTTATGTGATTGGTATCGCGCTCGAATGTGGCGCGACAGGGACGCGCGCACGGCGCAACGGGCACGGCGCGCAGGGTGTGTCCATGGCACACGGCTTGTCGAGTTTTCGAGCAGGACTTACGCGTGACGGCCGACAATGCCGCGCATTGCGGCATCGAGGTCGCGATAATGGTCGATGACCACGTCGGCGCCGAGCGTATGTACCGGGTGCACAGAGTAACCGAAAGTGACGCCGACGACGGGAATGTCGGCCGCTTTCGCCGTCTCGATGTCGACTTCGCTGTCGCCGACCATCACGGCGCGGCGCGAGTCGCCGCCGACCCGCTCGATCACGCGGGTCAGATGCGCGGGATGCGGCTTGCAGACCGGGAAGGTATCGCGCCCGGCGATCTCCTTGAACAGCCGGTCGAGCTTCAACTCGCCGAGCAGGCGCCGCGACAGATCTTCCTTCTTGTTGGTGCACACCACGAGATGCGCGCCCTCCGCACCAAACGCCTCGAGTGTCGCCACCATGTCCTCGAACGGCCGGCTCGCCACTGCGATGTTGTCGGCGTAGTAGTCGAGCATCACGTCGAGCAGAGCGTCGAGCTCTGCCTCGGTCTTCGGCACGCCACGCAGCTTCAGGCCGGTGGCGATCAGATGCCGCGAGCCATAGCTGATCTGCGGACGCAGCGCGCTTTCAGGCACCGGTTCCAGATCGAGCTTGGTCAACACGTGGTTGGTGGCCCGGATCAGGTCCGGCGCGGTGTCGATCAACGTTCCGTCGAGATCGAAAGCGAACGTCCAGCCGCGCATGTGCCCCCAGTTTGTCTGTCATGATCCGTTGGAGCGACCCTAGCGGTTGTGCAGGCACCTGTCATCGTCCGCCGCGATCACGGGATCAACAGCTTGGATGCGGCCGTGGATAACGGCCCGCCGATCACGCAGGGGATGCCGAACCCCACCTGGCCGAGCGCCGCCGCCGTCACGCAACCGAGCGCCAGAGCGGTGGTGCCGGCCTGCGCCCACCAGGACGCGTTGCGCTTGCTTTCGGGCCCCTTCTGCTTCAGCTCGTCGATGCGGGCGATGGAGTCCTTGCGCAATTTGCCGAGTTCGAACGTCTCGACCGCCTCGACCACCTCGGCGAGCTCCCGGGCGACCGGCTTGCTCTGGCTCGCGGCGTCGCGCTTCAGCAGCAGCAGCAGATCGGTGTCGCGGGTCGCATTCTTGGCGAGCGTCCACTTGGCCATGCCCGCGACGGTCAGCTTGTCGACGTCGTTGGCATCGCGCGCCCACGCCAGCGCCGCCTCGATCCGGCGAATAGCGGCTGGCGCGCCAGTGGCGAAGTAGAAGCCCCAGTTGGCGTCGAGCGCCGCCGGCCCGACCTCGAGCCCCATCTTCTCGAGCGTCGGCAGCTTGTCGTGCAGGTAACGGTCGATCAGCGTCGCCCGCGCCGGCATCCGCTCGACGAACTTGCCGAGAAGAACTTTCCAGTCGGTCAGGCCCGAGTAGGCGATCGCCTTGATGATCGCGACCTGATCCTCCGGCGGCATCGGGAACATGGCGGTGACGAGCGCCTCGGCTTTCTGCTGATTGGCCGCGAGCACGCCCGCGACGAAGCCGAGATAGACGCCGGCGCTCTCGACGTCCTTGAACACGCCGAGCCGGCTCATTGCCTTTACCACGGCACCGAGCTGGTCGGGGCGGGGTTTGGCGCGATAACCGTCGATGAAGCGGAGGATGTCCTCGGACGAGTTGAACGCGACCGCGGCAGGCTTCGCGGCGCCCTTGGCTCCAGGCTTGCTCTCCGCCTTCAACTTGGCCTTGACGGGTGGCGCGGATACGGGGGCGGCGGCTTCGGCCGGGATCGGCGGCGGCACCAGCAAGAGCACGCAGAGCAGCACCAGGCCGCCGAACAGACGCCGCATATCGATTCCTCGAGCCCGTCCGCGCTCGCGCACGCGGCACATTCCTTCCACATCCGTCCCGTCACCACGGTTGCAGGTAGCTCGCCGAGGGTGGCGATTTCGCGGCGATCGGCGTGCGGCCTAAAGGCCGAGCCGGACCAGCGAGGCCTCGACCTCCCGCAACACGGCGGCGTCGCGGAACGGGAACGAGCGGGCGAAATCGCTCCGCCCATAGCCCGGGTGCATCCGCCGGATCTGGGCGACGTAACGATCGGCCGCCTCGCGGCAGCCCGACAGCTCGTGCGTCAAGGCCGCGATCGTATGGATCTGCACGTGCGCGTTGGGGGAGCGGACCGCCCGCTCCGCCCACTGCGCCGCGACCGCGTGATTGCCGCGGATCGCATGCGTCAGCGCGCGCGTTGCGAGCATGGCGTAGCTGAGCGGATCGATGGGGCTCAGCTCGATGGCGCGCGCGACCTTGCGCTCGTTGCCCGCGCCGTCGCCGATCATGGTGCCGACGAGCGCGCTGTTGTAGATGGCGAAGGCGTAGTTTGGGCTGAGCGCCACCGCTCGCTCGAGCCAGGGCATGCTGGTCTCCAGACTGCCCTCCAGCCACTCCGTCCGGCCCATCGTCAGATTGGCGAAAGGATCGAGCGGATCGAGTTCGATGCTCTTTTCCGCGAGCCGCCGCATCAGCCGCTTCTCACCGGCGACGTCGGAGGAGAAACCGAGGAACGCGGACTGGAAATGGGTGAACGAGAGCCCGGCGTGGGCCCGTGCGAAGCCCGGGTCGAGACGCGTCGCGTGGGCGAACAGGTGCGCGGCGGTCTCGTTGTCGGTCCTGTTGAAGCGATACATGTGCCACAGGCCGCGATGATAGGCCGACCAGGCCGTGAGGTTTTCGGTCGGCACGCGAGCGGCCTGCACCGCCTCGTGCAGCTGGATGCGCGGCTCCAGCGCGCCGATGATCTCGCCTGCCAGACGCGAGCGCATATGCATCAGTCCGTCGACCGGCGTCACGTAGCGCTCGGCCCACAGCACATGGCTGGCGGCGCCATGGCACAGTTCCACCGAGATGATGCAGTCGCCGCCCTCTTGCAGGATCGTGCCGGTGAGGAAGTAGTCGGCACCGAGCACGGCCCCGGCCTGGCCGAGATCGACCTCCTGCCCGCGAAACTTGAACGACGAGCCGCGCGCGATCACGAACAGCCAATGCAGCCTGGCGAGTTCGAGGATCACCTCCTGCGCCAGCGCATCCCCCACGATCGCGAGTTGGGGATCGGCCGACAGCGGGAACAGCGGCAGCACGGCGATGCGCGGCGGCAGGTTCGGCGCCGCTGGCGGCGCGAGGGGCGGTGCACTCTCCTTCGGCGGCTCGATGCTCCCTGCCGCCTGCGCGAGCCCCGCTGATCCAGGAGCCGCCGGGGCGACGGTGACGATTCCACCCTGTTCCGGCGGCGCGATCGCCTCCACCGTCGCCACCAGCTGGAACCCGCGGCCGCGCACGGTGCGGATGTAGGTCTGCTGCTCGCCGCTGTCGCCCAGCGCACGGCGCGCGGACTTGATGCAGCTCGATACGGTGGCGTCCGAGACGATGCGGCCCTTCCAGACCTGCTCGATGACGGCGTCGCGCGACAGCACCTGGCCGACGCGCTCGATCAGGAACCGCAGCAAATCGAACACCAGCGGCTCGACATGCACGTCCACTCCATGGTGGCGCAGCACGAACTGGCCGGTGTCGAGCTCGAAATCGTCGAACCGATATCGCAAGGGGGTGCTCCCGCGGCCGGCAGCTCCACGACAGATCTCACGCCCACCCCAACGCGATCTCCAAGTCCCATTCAAGCACGGACGAGACTTTTTCGCGATGGAGGATGCGCCGGCATCTCATCCCTCCCCGCCGGCCAGCGACTGGAGCGATGACATGATGCTGCGATCCCAACCACCCATACAGCGCCACCGAGGCTTCACCCGCGGCCCGCTGACGGTTCTCCGCGCACTATGGTGCGCTTATCTGGCGATGCAGTTCCGCCGGGCACTGCGCCTCGTCCTGGACTCCCTCGACGATCGTACGCTGAAGGACATCGGCGTGGCGCGTGGCGAGATCGACGCCATCATCGAGGGGACCCATTCGACGAGCTGGGCTCGCTTCGATCCTCCCTCGCGATGCCCGTGAGAAACTGCCGGATCCCATGCAATCCCCACGCAATTCCCCGGCAAATCCCAGCGAAGCATCCGACAGGCCTTCAAGCACGCGAGCCGCGGACAGGCGATACCCGAGCCGCCGGAGGAAAAAATGAGCACCCCGGCAGTCCCACTCGAAGTCGAGATGATCATCCAGCCCCCAATCAAGCCCCCAAGGAGATTTCCCATGAGCGCGATGACCAGCCCCGTCCTGCCCGCCACGCCCGACTATGCCGCGATCAAGGCCCGGCAGAACGCGACCTGGGCCTCCGGCGACTACGCCCGTATCGGGACGACGCTGCAGTTCGTCGGCGAAAGCCTCGCGGAAGCGATGGACCTGCCACCGGACGCCCGCGTACTCGACGTCGCCGCCGGCAACGGCAATGCGACGCTGGCTTTCGCCCGGCGCGGCGCCCGGGTCACCTCGACCGACTACGTCGGGACGCTGCTGGATCGCGGACGGGCGCGAGCCGACGCGGAAGGCGTGGACGTGACCTTCAAGGTCGCCGACGCGGAGGCGCTGCCGTTTCCCGACGCGAGCTTCGATGCCGTCGCGTCGACGTTCGGGGTGATGTTCACCCCCGACCAAAGCCAGGCGGCGGCCGAGATGGTGCGGGTGTGCCGTCCCGGTGGAAGGATCGGCCTCGCCAACTGGACGCCGGACGGCTTCATCGGCCACCTGTCCAAGACCATCGGCCGCCATGTGCCGCCGCCTGCAGGGGTAAAGTCCCCAGCTCTGTGGGGCGACAAGGCCTGGTTGCAGGAGACCTTCGGCCGCAGCGCCCGCGGCCTCGCCCTCGCCGAGCGCGCGTTCGTGTTCCGCTACCGCTCGCCAGCGCACTTCCTCGACGTGTTCCGGACCTACTATGGACCGATGCACAAAGCGTTCCTGGCGCTCGATCCGACCAGCCAGCAAGCGTTGGAGCGCGACCTCCTCGACACCGTCGCCCTCTTCGACACGGCTCGTGACGGGACCATGCGCGTCCCCTCCACCTACGCCGAGGTGATCCTGACCAAGGGCTGAACCAGGCGCGTGCCGGGGTCAGCCCCCCTGCAAGATCGCTCCGGCTCGGTTGCGCGGCGACGGCAAGGGGTCAGCCCCCATTCGAGGCGACCATAGGTCCAGGGACTGGCCGCGGCGGCCGAGCTTCATTACAGTGCCGCCGCACACTCACCCCAGCACACGGACCGACATGCTCCCCTTCCTCAAAGGCATACGCATTCTCGACCTCACCGCGGTGATCCTCGGCCCCTACGCCACCCAGATCCTCGGCGACTTCGGCGCCGAGGTGATCAAGGTGGAGCCGCTGGAAGGGGAAAGCATGCGCCCGGTGCCGCCGATCGCGGACGGCGTCAGCGCGCTCGTCGCCAACAACAACCGCAACAAGCGCTCCCTCGCCCTCGATCTCAAGTCTGACGCCGGCCGCGAGGTGCTGGCCAAGCTGATCCCGACCGCGGACGTGCTGGTGCACAACATGCGCCAGGACAGCATGGACCGTCTCGGCTTGTCGTTCGAGGCGGCCAAGGAGCTCAACCCCAAGCTGATTTACTGCGCCGCCGTCGGGTTCGGCGCGGCGGGACCCTATGCCGGCCGCCCCGCCTACGACGACATCATCCAGTCCGCGTCCGGGCTCGCCGGCCTCTTCGGCATGCGCGACGGCAAGCCCGCGATCACACCCAACATCATCGCCGACAAGATCACCGGCCTCACCGTCGTCTATGCGGTGCTCGGCGCCCTGTTGAACCGGGAGCGCAACGGGTCGGCCGCCTTGTACGTCGAAGTGCCGATGTACGAGACCATGGTCGCCTTCCTGATGAACGAGCACCTGGCCCATGCGACCTTCGAGCCCGACGGGGCGATGGGCTATCACCGCGTGCTCGCCCGCGACCGCCGCCCGTTCCAGACCAAGGACGGCTGGATCGGCGTGCTCCCCTACTCCAAGGAGAACTGGGCGCGGATGCTCGCCATCGTCAATCGCACCGACATCATCGGCCCCTGGTTCGAGAGCGCCACCGAGCGCTCCAAGCGGATGCCCGAACTCTACAGCCTGATCGCCGAGGAATTTCCGCGGAAGTCCTCGGCCGAGTGGCTGACGGAGCTGGAAGCCGCCGACATCCCCTGCTCGCGCGTCAACACGCCCAAGGACCTGCTCGAGGATCCCCACCTGAAGGCGGTCGGCATGTTCGAGGCCAACTTCGGCGAGGCGACGCCGGCCCAGCGCACGCTGCGCTTTCCCATCACCTATCGCGACGTGCCCAAGGCTCCCGATCGGCCCGCCCCCCGAGTCGGGCAGCACACCGAGGAGATCCTGGCCGAGCTCGGCTACGACGCGGACCGGATTGCAATGTTGATGCAGCCGAAAAAATAGCCGGCGGGCCTCTTTCCGCCCCACCGACCGGGAACCATGCGGGGTCCGCACGTCCAACGCTCTGGACGCGACCCTTCATCTTTCAGTGATGGGCGCGCCCGGGCCGTCCGGGAGCGGAACCATGTCGACGGGCTGCCGTTGCTGCAGTCCACTTTCGATCATGGAGCAAAACGATGCGGAAGCTGATTGCACTTCCCGCCACCCTGGCCGCTGCCCTGGCGGCGTCTCTCACACTCGCCGCCCCCGCGTTCGCCCAGCAGTACGGCTATGTCGAGTACGGCGCCGGACCCGTCTATGGCTATGCGCCGGCGCCCGCCTACGGCTACGGCACCACCTACGGCTACTCGCCTCGCCAGGAACGCCTCGACGAGGGCCGCTACACGACGAGCGACGTCGGCCCGGGCGCCATCACCTTCAGCGGCGCCCGTCCCGACCCCATGGTCGGAAACAACGTCTCCCGCGGCACTGACAACCGGGGCACCGTCGTTCCGCCGACGCGTGACCGCGACGTCATCGACGCGTTCAAGAAGGTCGAATGACCCAATAGCTGGGGCAGAGGCATCGCGCCGGGCTTCCCGCTTGCGCCCGACGTCTCTGCCCCTGTCACGATCTACGCTTCGAGCATCTCCAGCAGCGCCGCCGTATAGGCCTCCGGCTGCTCGTACATCACCCAGTGGCCGCCCCCCGGGATCACTCGCCAGATCAGCTCGGGGTGGTTCTCGCTCAGAACCTCGAACACGGCCGCCACGCTCGGACGGGCGACGGCATCCTTCTCGCCCCAGATCGCACGCACCGGAACGCGGATCTCGGCGAGCCCTTCCCTCACCTCGGCGGTGGCCGCGAACTCGCGGCTTCGGAAGCGCGCCTGGCGGACGTTCTCGGCCTGCAGGTCGACCGCCTGCTCGTCGATGCGGGCCGCATCCGCGAACATCAGCATCGCCAGCACGCCACGATGCACCTCGCGCCGTTCCGCGGCCGTCATGCTCGAGCGCTCTTTCGGCAACCCCGGCATGTCCCGCGGATCACGCAGGCCGAGGGCGGAGCAGCCCGTGATCACGAATTTGTCGACGTGATCCCCGAGTTGACGCAACGCCCAGGTGGAGACGTGCGCGCCAAACGAGAAGGCGACGAGACGTGGCCTGCGCTCGCGCGGGATCAGAGAGGCGAGCCCTTCAGCCATCGCCGCCCCGCACGATTGCGGCGTCAGCGGCGGAGCCGGCATCGCGCTGGCGCCGAGGCCCGGCAAATCGGCCGCCCATACCTCGTAGCGCTGCATCAATGCGGGAATTTGCCGGATCCAATGCGTCCACGAGCCCGAGCCGCCGTGGGCCAGAACCACAGGAGCGCCCTGCCCCCACCGCCGCCAGATCATCTCGCCGTCGCCACAAGGCGTCGCATGCCGGCTGCAAGCCGCCTCGAGCAGCTGGGCCGATGGCGGCAGAAGGGACGTCGTCGTCATTGCTCCTCGCGCATGATCGATGGGCTGCGAATGCCACTGGAACGCCATCGCGCATTCGCCCGGCGCACGCAACCCTCGAGCACCGTCGCGAGAAACGATACCTCCACGCCGAACGGTGGAACAGTTCCCGCCAAGCAGCGTTGTGGATGAGCGCCCAGCCACACGCAACGACTTGCTCCCACTGCCCCTTTTTCGCCACGGGTCTGGAGCCCAATTAGTTGCATAGGCTTCCCCTGCGAGGCCTATCCCCTGGTCCGGGCCACTGAGAGCGTGAAGTCGAGGACAGGAGTAACCACCGATGCGAGACCTCTATGCACAAGGCGACCTGCTGATCGAGCGCGTACCCGACGTGGCACCGCGCGGGCAGATGTTGCCTACCGCGGCTGACGGCGTCTACGTCCTCGCTGAAGGCGAGGTCACGGGCCACCGCCACGTCATCCGCGAGAACGTGACGTTTTTCCGCGACGACGGTCTTGCTCGCGACGTGCCCGGCGGGCTCTACATCGGTCACCTGACGGTCGACAATACCGCCCGTGTCGCCCACGAGGAGCACGCGCCGATCGATCTGCCACGCGGCACCTATCGCGTCCGCCGGCAGCGTGAGCTCGATCCGCGCGAGGCGCGCCTTGTCATGGATTGATGCCACCGAGCTGTCAGGCGACATGCAAGCGTCGCTGGCGGCAGCGCGGGTGAAGTGGGAGGCGATCCGTCGCTCGACGGAACGCTCCGACCGCCCGCGGACGGAGCAGGGCATCCACGAAGCCTATGCCGCGGCCGGGCTCGCGCCGCCGCGGCAGATCGTGTGGTGCCTGGGTCCTGTAGACCTCGTTCATCGCCGCCGCGAGGCGCGATTTGCCACCGAGGCCGGAGCGAGCGTCAAGGCGCTCGTGGTCGATGCCGTGATTCGCAGTGTCGGCCGCGCCGTCGAACTCTCGACCTCCCGCACATTCCGATCACGCCTGTGGAGCGAGGCGCGGCTGAGCTTGCCCTCGCCACTGAGCCGCGCGGTGCTGGAAGCGGTCAATACCGCCACCCGCAACGGCGATCGACATGCCGCCAGCATCTGGCGTCGCAACCTGATGCATTGGTTCAGGCGGCAGCCGCCGCCACGCCGCGAGTTGCCCTTCGAGGAGGCGACGTTCTCCTCCCACGACGGGCCACCGCTCGCGATCTACCAATCGCTGAACGAGACCTGCGGCCTAGCCAGCGAGACAGCTCCGGTGGTGGGCCTATTGAAAGTCGCGGAGTCGACGGGATGGATAGCACCCTACGAGGCGATCTGCTGGGTCTCGGAACGTCCCGAGGTACTGAAGGTCGACGAGCAGGGAAGGCTGCATTCAGGTGACGGTCCGGCGCTGCGCTTCGCCGACGGCTGGACCTATCACAGCTGGAAAGGCGTGCGGATACCGGGGTGGATGGTCGACGACAAGGATCTGATTACGGTCGGACTCGTCAACCGCGAGCGCGACCCCGTACTGCGGCGCTGCATGATCGACATCATGACACCGCAACGCTACATCGCGGCCTCCGACGCCGTCTGCATTTCGCGCGACGACACCGGATCGCTGTGGGTCAAGACCTGGCAGCACTGGGACAGCTGGGCGGCGGTCGAGGTCGTCAACGGCTCGCCCGAGCCCGACGGCAGCTATCGCCACTACGTGCTGCAGG
This sequence comes from Devosia equisanguinis, assembly GCA_945889015.1. Taxonomy (GTDB): domain Bacteria; phylum Pseudomonadota; class Alphaproteobacteria; order Rhizobiales; family Hyphomicrobiaceae; genus CAMDBL01. The sequence goes on along the minus strand of CAMDBL010000009.1, from coordinate 24,350 downwards.
TGCCCCCGACCATGCGCACCGCGCGCGAGGCGGTAGCCTGGACCTATGGCCTGACCGATCAGGAATACACGCGGCTGCGGCTGCGGACCTGAAACGCCGGCGCGAGTCCCGCGAGGTCTCGCGCCGGCTATGGCTCGTCACTTCTTCCAAAGTTTCTCCGAGGCCAGTCGCGCACCTTCCGCCATGGCCTTGAATTTCGACAGCACGACCGAAGGATAGACGCCCTTGCGGCCGGCGTAAGTACCAAAGCCGCAGTCGGATCCTGCGATCACGCGCTCGCGTCCGACGACATCGGCGTAATGACAGATGCGCTGGGCGACCAGGCGGGGATGCTCGACGAAATTGGTGGTCGAGTCGATCACGCCGGGGATCAGGATCTTGTGGTCGGGCAACTTTGCCGCCTTCCAGTCCTCCCACTCGTGCTCGTGACGGGGATTGGCGCCCTCGAACAGGATGGCGGCCGGCCGCGCCTTGGCAAGCAGCCCGAACAGCTTGGCGACGGGAATGTCGTGCGTGTGCGGACCGGAATAATTCAGCCAGCAGATGTGCATCCGCATGGCCTCCGGCGGGATGTTCTTGGTCGCCTCGTTGAGCGCCTCGATGCTCTTTTCGGCATCCGCCATGAACTCTGCATCCGACATCTTCTGATAGTCGGTATGGCGGCAACCCGCGAGATCGGGACAGTCGACCTGCAGCACGATCCCGGCATTGTAAATCGCCTCGTACTCGGTCCGCAGCGCCACCGCCAACTCCTCGCGGTATTTGTCGCGATTGGGATAGTGGCGGTTGGGGACGTAGGTCGAGAGGCAGCCCGGCGAGGCCGAAGTCATGAACACGTCGGTGGGCCTGGCTGCCGCAGCGGCCGACTTGACGTTGGCGAGATCACGATCGAGCGGTGCGCGATCCTTGTAGGCGATCGGGCCGTCGCAGACCGTGGCCTTCAGCAAGTCGGTGCCGCCGCCCTGCTGCTGAGCGGGGATCATCTCGGGGTGATCGAGAATGTCGAGCATGATCGGGCGGCCGGGAACGCCGTCGCCGTCGACGCTGGAAAGACCGGTGAGCCGGTGCTTCAGGTAGACGTGGTAGGACATCTTGCTCATTTCGCCGTCGTTGACGACGTCGACGCCGGCCGCAACCTGGTCCTTGACGGTCTGCATCACGGCGGTGGTCGCGCGCGCCTGCAGCGCCTTCTGGTCGACGGCCTCGCCGCGGTCCTCCGCCCGCAACAGCACCAGCAGATCCTCTGGCCGCGGCATCGAGCCGACGTGGGTGGTCAAAATGCGTTCGGTACTGATCTTCATGGCCATGGCGTCCACCCTGTTCGCTGTTCTGCGTTGCCGGCGTCCGAAGCGCCGAAGCGCCACGGCCCGCTACTAGGTGGCAGACGCAGCGCCGGGCATCAAGCCACCTTCGAGGCCGCCGGGCATTCCCGCTGGGCATGGCTCGGCGCCTGGACTGAGGCGACGAACCTGGCCGAACGCCCACTGGCGGGCCAAGCGTCCGACCAGCGCACGCCTATCTCAACGGCCAGGGCAGCGTCGCGTAGGACTGCAGCAGCCCCGGCGGGAAATCGAGCACCAGCATATACCCCATGCCGACCATGAAGCCCACGCAGAGCACAGTGTAAAGCAGCGTGCCGCCGAGGCCGAGACGGGCACGCGCCATCAAGAGCGCTGGAATGACGACGGCAATGGAGAGGATAAATCCCACCAGCGCACACAGACCGAACAGCAAGGCGAACCAGCCGACCGACGGCCAGATGCTGGTCTCGTCGTTCGTCGTGAGCCGGGCCGCGAGCTCCTGATCGTAGTGGGTGTTATGACCCGGCCGCGCGAAGATCATCATCGCCAGCAGATACGCCGCGAATACCAGCATCAGAGCGGCGACGGACGCCGGAAAAACTGAGCCGAGGAAGGACAGCCGGATGCTGTCGATCAACGCATAGACGAACGCCGCCGTGACCAGGAGCGCGAAGACGATCTGCGGCCAGCGCTCCTTCGTGCTGGTTCCGCCGAGGATTTGCACCGCTGCCTGGGGCTGATCAGGCTGCGCGGCCGACGCCACCGGCTTCACGGCGACCCCGTCGTCGGAGACGCGTCCACGCATAGCCAGCAGGATTGACGCCAGGGCAAGACCGCCGATCACGAGCACGCCGGGACGTTGCAGAAAGCCCCAGCCGTAGAACTGAACCGACTGGTAGAGGTAATTCTCAGCCTGATCGGCAAGCACGAATCCGATCAGGAACGCCGGCCGCGGCCAACCGAAGCGTCGCAGCAGGATACCGAGCAAGCCGACCGCGAACAGGACCAGAAGATCGACGAGACTGCGCCGCGCCTGGAAGGCTGCGAAGCAGATGATCATGATCATGAACGGCGAGATCAGGTTGAAGGGGACGTAGCTGAGCCGCGAGATCGGGGCCGCCAGCAGAAAGCAGATGGCTGCTCCAATGACGCTGGCCAGCGCCAGCGTCCAGGCGATCGTGTAGGTCAGGTGCAGCTCGGTCGTGACCATCGACGGACCGGGTTGTATCCCGAGCAGCACCATGCCGCCGAGGAACACGGCCATGCTGCCCGACCCTGGAATGCCGAACAGCAGCGTCGGCATCAGCGCGCCGCCCTGCAGGGCGTTGTTGGCGGATTCGGGTGCGATCACGCCGCGCACATCGCCCTTGCCGAACTGCGACTGATCGCGCGAGGTCTGCACCACATGTCCGTAGGCGATCCAGTCGACGACGCCTCCTCCAAGCCCCGGTATCGCGCCGACGATGGTGCCGAGCGTCGCGCAGCGCAACACGATGAACCAATGGCGCATGGTATCGGCGACACCGGTCAGCCAGCCACCTCCGAGTCCCGATTTCTCGGAGATCGGCTGGTTGCGGCGCATCAGCTCGGCGATCTCGGGGATCGCGAAGAGACCAAGGCCGATGATCACCAGCGGCACGCCGTCCTGCAGATAGGCGATGCCGAGGTCGAAGCGCGTCTCGCCGGTCGCGGGAGCGGCACCGATGGCACCGATGAGCAGCCCCAGGCCGCAAGCCGCGATCCCGCGCGCGACACTGGCGCCGGCGAGCACACCGACGACCGACAAACCGAGCACCGCCAGCATGAACAGCTCGGCGGTTCCAAAGAACAGGATCAGCGGCCGGGCGATCACCACGAAACCGGTCAGAACGATGGCCCCGAACACACCGCCGAGCAGCGATGCGGAAAAGGCCGCGCTCAAAGCACGCGCGGCCTGCCCTTTCTTGGCCATCGGAAATCCGTCGAGCACCGTCGCCTGGCTGGCGCTCGAGCCTGGGATACCCATCAGCACCGATGTGAAGGTGTCGCCGGTGGGAATGACCGCCACCAGTCCGACCAGCATGGCGAGCGCCGAGACTTGGTCCATCCCGTAGATGAAGGGGATCAGCAGCGACATGCCCGCGATGCCGCCCAGTCCCGGTAGAATCCCCACCATCAGCCCGACGGAGATACCGAGGGTCATGTAGGCGAGATGCTTGACCGCGAGGAGGTTCACCAGCGCAGTGCCGAGCGCCTCGAGCATGACATTTTCTCCCTGGCCGGGCTGGTCTGATGCCGACTGCTCGAACCGCGCCCGTGACGGGCTTCGCGACTCGCCTCAGCGAAGGAATGGCACGCTACCCGAATAGGCGGACGTAGCGCGGCCGATCGGGTGTAACCCCCGTTCGGCCGCGCCGTGACTCAGAACTTCACGTTGTAGTTCTTGCCCAGGAAGTCGCGGACCCAGGCGCGTGCCTCGGTCGAGATCGTCGTGCCTTCCTTGTAGAGTTCCTCGCCCGCCTTGTCGGTGAGCTGCTCGTAGTCGCCGATCGCGGTCACCCGGTTTTTCTGGTACTCGGGATCCTTGATCATGGCCCGTGTGGCGGCTCGGTAAGCCTCCAGGATATCGTCCGGTGTCCCCTTCGGCAGAACGAGCAGCTTCTGTGCCGGGAAGCCGGAGATCAGGAACGCGCGGAACGCCTCCCATTCGACGCCAGACGGCTTCTTGCCGAGGACGATTTCGACCGCCTCCTCGATGTGTGGCAGATCCGGGAACGTCGGATCGCGCACCAGCTTACCGTTGGCGTCGATCGCGCCCCACGAGAACAGCGGCACCGCCTTGCCCTCCTTGACCAGCGGCACGGAGTTCTTCAGGTAGGCCGATGTCGTCTGATAGTCGATCGTGGCCTCGCCGCGCTCGAAGGCGAGCCGCCCGTCACCGCGGCCCTTCATGCCGAACACGTGCTTCACGTCCAGCCCGAGCATGCGGAAGCCGAGCAGCGGTACGAGATCGAGCGACGTCGCACCCTGGCTGCCGTAAACGAGCTGCTGGCCCTTGAGTTTGGCCAGATCCTTGACCGACTTGGCGTCGAACTTCGAGGAGATGTAGGCGACACCCCCGGTCGGTGCCGCGAGCACGACCCGCCAGTCCTTGTATTCGTACTTCACGCGGGGGTCGCCGAGCAGATAGGGAAACTGCGTCGAGCCGGACGTACCGAGCGCAGACATACCGTCCGGCCGCGCGGTGCTGGCGAACTGATTGGCTCCGGAAGTCGAGCCACCCCCGGGCACATTCTTCACTACGACTGTCGGCGTGCCGGGCAGGTATTTGGAGAAGAATGGCGCAATGAACCGGGCCCAGGTGTCGGAGCCGCCACCCGTCGAGAACGGAATGACGAGCTCGACCGTCTTGCCGGCGAAGCTGGCGGCTCGAGCCGCTCCCGACGCGGCCACCACGACAGGAGCCGCTGCAGTAGCGGCAACGCCGAGCGAAAATGTCCTGCGGTCCAATATTTCCTCCCAGAGCAGTCGACGAATGACGGAGCCAGGTTCTGTCGCCGCACCATTTTTTCGGCGTCGGCACCCAACCAGTCCAATCACGTGTAGACCCTGATGGGCAGGCTGAGAATAGCAGTATTTGTACGTCGGCACCGACCACGGCCAAAATCTGCTCCTCACTTGTTCTCGTCGCACGGCTGGGACGCGCAGCGGGCCATTCAGCAGGCTGCCTGACCCTGCTAAAGACTGGCGCAACGGCCGCGACGTCGGTCGACTCTCACCAAAACGCGGGAACCCCCATGCACAGTCCCATCGACGAGCGCGCGCTCGAGCCCGGCCGTGACAACCGTTACGGCCCGACCGCGGCGCGGCCTGCCGGCCAAATCAATCCGCGCCTGCCGAGCTTCACCTGTGACGTGCACGCCCACGTCTTCATACAGCAAGCCCACGATCTCGCGGGACATCTGGTGACGCTCGATCAGATCCCACTGGCGAAGTTCGCCGGCAAGGACAGCTGGGCCATCAACGCCACGCAGGAGCGCGCCCGCAACACCGCTTTCGCCGATCCCAAGGACCGCATTGCCGTTCTCGATACCCAGGGCATCGACGCACAGCTCGTCTCGGTCAATCAGATCCAGTGCTACTACGCGCTGCCGGTGGGCACCGCGCTGGCCGCGTCCCGCCTCGTCAACGACGGCATCGCCGCATTCTGCGCCTATGCCCCCGACCGGCTTTACGGCCTCGGCAACGTGCCGTTGCAGGATCCCGGTATCGCCGTCGCCGAGCTGACGCGCTGCATGCGCGATCTGAACTTCCGCGGCGTCCAGATCCTGACCGAGGTCGGCGACAAGGAATTGTCGGACCGCGGTCTCGACCCGTTCTGGGCCGCCGCCGCCGATCTCGGAGCTGTCGTTATGATCCACCCGTTCGGCTTCACGCACGCGCACCGGTTCGGCGACTATTACTTCTCCAACATCATCGGCAATCCGCTCGCGACCAGCGTCGCGTTGCATCACATCATCTTTTCGGGCGTGCTGGAGCGCCATCCCCGCCTCAAGCTCTATGCGGTTCACGGCGGCGGCTTCCTGCCGGCCTACTCCGGCCGCATCGATCACGCCTGGGGCGCGCGGCGTGACGCGCGCGGCGATCTGCCCAAGCCACCGAGCCAGTATCTACGGCAGGTCTACCTGGATACGACCGTCTTCACCCCGCACCAGCTCGAGTACCTGGTGAAGGTCCATGGTCCCGATCGCATCATGATGGGAACCGACTACGCCGCCGACATGGCCGAGTACCAGCCGATCGAGCATATCCTGAGCACGAGCGCGCTCGACACGGCGCAGCAAGCGGCTCTCGCAGGCGGAACCGCGGCGAAAGTGTTCGGATTGCCGGAACTCCTGCGCGCGCCGCGCTGATGTGGACCAGGATCCGTCGGTGACATCGGCCGCAGCCCCGATGCGGCGCGAGGTGTTCATTTCCCCTTGAACACCCCGTGGCGGACCTTATCGCCGGCCTTGAGGCCAAGCCGCTCGGCCGCCCCGCCCGCGAGTTCCAGAACGGCCGTCACCTTGCCCTTGGAGGCGATGATGCGCTCCGACATCGGCTCGGTGCGCGCCTCGATGCGATGCACCGTGCCGTCGCCGCGAATGAAGACCATGTCGAGAGGAATAAAGGTGTTCCTCATCCACATCGTGACCTCCTGCGGATCACCGTATGGGAACAGCATCCCCTTGTCGTCGTCGAGGGAGGTGCGGAACATGAGCCCGCGCATCTTGTCCTCGGGCGATTCCGCGATCTCGATCTCGATCGTTCGCTCGCCGCTCGCCGTCACGAGAGTCAATCGCTCCAAGCGCATTTTGGCCTCGAGCCCTGCTCCCCCCGCGACAATCAACAAGAACGTCAGGGCCGCCGAGAGGGCAGCCCTGCTGAAATTCGTTCGATGCGCTATGAGTGCCATCGATCTCTCGGTCAAACAGCCAGCCGGCAACGACACCCGCCGCTGCACAGGCAAAGTCTAACCGGGTCAGTGAGACTGGGGAAGCCCCGTAGCGACACCATCGGGCCGCAGCTCTGCCGCCATGCATCCCTTGGAGCCGTGGCCCCAGCGAACCTGGACGATCTGTCCGGGGCGGAGTTCTGTGAAACCGAACCGACGCAGCGTCTCCATGTGGACGAACACGTCAGGCGTGCCCTCGCCGCGCGTCAGGAAGCCAAAGCCACGGACGCGATTGAACCACTTGACCATCGACCGCTCCCAATCACTCTCGGGCTCGACGACGACGTGGGTGCGCTGCGGCAGTTGTGACGGATGAATAGCCGTGCTTTCATCCATGTTCAGGACACGAAAGGCCTGAAGGCCCTTCGGCCGCTTCAGAACCTGGACGTGAACCCGGGCTCCTTCGTAGGCCGTCTGGTAACCACCGGCCCTGAGGCACGTGACGTGCAGAAGCACATCGCTGAGCCCGTTGTCCGGCACGATAAAGCCGTAACCTTTTGAGGCATCGAACCACTTGATGGCCCCGGCTACCTCGAAAACCTCGAGACCCGGCTCGTCGAGCCCCCCACCCGTCTGTGCGATGACCTGACGGTCGAGCGCAGTCAACTCGGGCAGACCATTGTAATCAACCATAAGCACCCCCGCTAGGGCCTACGTTGCACCAACTTAGCGAACTTCATCGACTTGGCGACCGCTGCCGAAATGCCCTCCCGGCCGACACCGCCGCGTCGATGAGCGGAACATAGAGGATTCTTTGGTTAATGGAAGTTGCTCCCTCGAAAGGGGCTCGCAACCGACACAATCTCACACGAATTATCCAATGAACGCGACAGCACAACCATATCTGATTTCAGGGTTTTTCCAGCGCTGTCATTTTTGTGCTGCAAAACAGCATCATCCTGTGGGTGGCATTCTTGCCAGGTGCCGGACGGGGCCTGGTCACCTTCGAAGCAAGTTGTCGAAACACCGGGCAAATACAGACCGAACGCTGTCCAATTACACTGCACCGCAACATGGCGCGCGAAAGGTTATCCACGTTCTGAACGCCCCTTTCATGACAGGTTGTCGCAGGGCGCGAATCAATTCGCCTTGACACCGATGGAACGGGGATAGGTCGCCACCGGAACAACCACGGCCCGCGGGACTATCCTGGAGTTATTCGCGCCGCTCTTTCGTTGGCCGCGGCAGGATCGCGTCCCACATCCTGAGTGTGCCGTCCTCGCCGGCGCTCACGACCCGGCGGCCGTCGGGCGCATAGGCGATGGCACCGACGACGCCGGTGTGGCCCGTCATCAGCCGGGCGATACGCCCCCGCCTGAAGTCCCACAGCCGCACCGCCCCGTCCTCGCCGACTGAGGCCAGCAGGTCGCCGGCGGGTGAGAAAGCGAGCGAGGTGACTCGCCCCTTGTGCCCCGTCAGCGTGCGTTGAAGCCGGCTCGAGGACCCCGACCACACCCGGATACTCCCGTCGAGGCTGCCGGAGGCCAGGATCTTGCCGTCGGGGGCGTAGGCGAGCGCCGTGACGAAGTCCTTGTGGCCGCGATAGGTCCGCACGACGCTGTGGCCCTGCATGTTCCACACCTTGACGGTGCGATCCGAGCTGCCCGAGGCGAGCTGCTGCGTTTGCGGGCTCACCGCCAGGGCCTGCGTTGGCCCATCGTGGCCTTCGAGCATGAACGCAGGCTCGCGCGGCGTGGCCGTCTCCCACACGGCGACGTCCTCGTCATTGGCGCCGGCGGCGAAGCGCGCGCCGCTCCCGAGAAAGGTCAGCGACCAGATGCTGGCATCGCTCCGCTTGAAGGTGGCGAGCTTCTCCCCGCTATCGAGATTCCAAAGTGCGATGGTGCCGTCGTTGTGTCCGGTCAGGGCGCGCCGGCCCGACACGGCCACGGCGGTCGCGGCACCGTTGTCGAGCTCGATGATCCTGACGAGGCTGCCGCCTTCGCTGGTCCAGAGCTTGAGTGTCGTATCCTGCCCTGCGGAGACGAGCTGGCGGCCATCATCGCTGAAGGCGATGAACGACGCGGCGCCCCTGTGCCCCCGGATCAGCCGCGCCGGTCCCGGACTTCCCGACTCGCTGGAAAGGACACCCGCGCCGCGCCGTTCGAGCTGGGGGAGCTGCGGCAACTGGTCCTGCAGGCCGACCGCCGCCGCCGCCACGCCAGCGCCGATCAGCAGCTTGACCAGGATCGGCCTCCAATTGCCGAATCCGCGACCGGTCCGCACCGGCTTCGGCCGCGGGGTGCGCGCCTTACGCGTCAGGACGCGGGCTCTAGTCGGTTTTGCGGCGGCCTCGACGGGGACTGTCACCGGCTGGGTCGCGGCCGCTTTTGCAGCCTTTCCGATCTCGGGCTTGCCGACCGCGGCCGCCGCGCCCGGGGGCTTCTCTGCGACCGTTGCGGCACCGCCCAACCCGGCGGCCGAAGCCACAGCCTCCGCGGCCGCCTCCGCCTTCGCCTTCGGCATCAATCCTTCGACGAAATCGAGCATGCCACCCTGCCGGCCCGGCGCGTCCGGCGGCGGCGGCACCACATGGCCGAGCGGCCCGCCCGCCTTGCCGATCTCCGCGGCCCTGGCCTCGGCGTCCCGTCTTTTCTCGCGTCCCCGAGTGAAAAATCCGGGCTTGGCCGGATCGGGCGCCAGCAGCATGCCGCGCCAGGCCGCCACCGAGGGAGGCCGCGCGTCGATGGCGAGCATCAGCGCTTTGTCGATGGCGGCGAGGAAACCCTGCCGGTAGGAGGCGAGTGCGGCCTCGCGGGCGGGCACCAGCTCGTCCTTGACCATGCGGGAGGGCGCATCGGGCGGCCGCTTGCCGGTGACCGCGTGATAGAGGGTTGCCCCGAGCGCGTAAATGTCGGTCCACGGGCCCTGCTGGCTCGAGCGCTCGGCGTACTGCTCGTAGGGGCTATAGCCCGGCTTCACCAGCGCGCTGACCGTCTTGGAGTGGGCGGCGATCTCCCCGCGCGCCGCGCCGAAGTCGATCAACACCGGCGAGCCGTCGTTGCGGATGATGATGTTGTCGGGTGCGATGTCGCGATGGAGGAAATCGGCCTTGTGCACGACCTCCAGCGCCTCCAGCAGAGGCCCCAGCACCGCGTCGATCTCGCGCTGGCGCGGCGCCCGTCCCAGTCCCTTCAGCCACCCTTTCAGGCTCTGGCCCTCCTCGAAATGGAGCACCATGTAGGCGGTCTTGTTGGCCTGAAAATAGCGGTAGACGCGAACGATGTTGGGATGGTTGAACTTGGCCAGCGTCTGCGCCTCGGAGATGAAGCGGTCGAGGCCCCACTGGTAGTCCGGTGCAGACCCTTCCGAGCGCGGCCCGGCCTCGTTGCTGCCGCTGCGCGCCGCGAAGTCGCTCGGGAAATACTCCTTGATGGTGACCTTGCGGTCGAGCGCGCTCTCGACCGCGAGATAGGTGATGCCGAAGCCGCCGGCCCCGAGCACGCGCTCGATCTTGAAGTCGGAGACCAGCTCCGTACCGGGTTGCAGCGCGAGCAGGTTCGTCATGTCCCCGAGTTCCAGCCTGCCGAGTCGGGCGGATGTGTAGCACCACCTCCGCACGCCACTGTCACGACAATGTGGCGGCGGGCGCCCGGATGAACGCGAAATGAATGATCCGCAAACAACCACCGCGCGGCCATGTTTGCGCCGCGAATGCTTTCGACAGTGACAAGGTCTGAATCGCCCGGCCTTCCAATGGAGATGCGAGTGTTCGAAGTGGGACCAGCCCTGCTCGCGTTCGCCGAAGCGATGCTCGCTCTGCCCGTCGGCGCCGCGGCTCAGCGGACCATGGCCGCCATCCCGCTCGCGGCCGACGCCCTCCCCACCTCGATCCTGGCCACGATCCTCGCGACCCTCGCCTCTGCCTGGAGCACGATCGTCGCCTCGATCCGGCACGCCCATGCCCACGCCCCGGCGCTGGTGCTCGGTCTCGCAGCCCTGCTCGCCATTCCCCCGCTGGCGGTGATTGGGCACCTCCTCGCCCGCCGCCGCGCCGCGGCCGATCGGGCGCGGCGCCTCGCCGGCCTCGCGCCAGCGTCGGCAAGCGCCGATGCCGATGGCGGGCAGGACGGGGAGCGCACGTCACGGGCGCCATCGGCCATCGCCTCCGCAGCGGGGCCCCTCACCTCGGTGACCGGCCGCGGCGACGGCATGACCTGGCCGGTCGATGCCTGGCTGACGATCGAGGGCGGCAACGGTCTCCCCTTCCCCATCGTGCGCGAGCTCGTGCGCATCGGCCGCGAGGACGACAACGACATCGTGCTGCCGCATCCGACCGTGCATCGCTATCATGCCGTCGTGCAGCGCACCGACGAGGCGGAGATCGTAGTGCTCGATCTCTCGGGCGAGGAGGGCAACGGCGTGCTCGTCAACGCCAAGCGCGTTTCGCGCCAGCGGCTGAGAAGTGGCGACAGGATCGGCATCGGCCGCGAGTTTTTGACGTTCGAGGCCCGCCGGATCTGAAACCGGCGGATCTGAATCTGATACAAGCGAGGAGGCAACGATGGCAGATGAGGACAAGCCGATGGCCGGCGCGCCCGAGACACCCCAGGCCAACAAAGGCGGCCGCTTCCTCGGCTCGCTGCGGGATGCGCTCGCCGCTGCCGGCAAGGACGAGCAGCCCTCCGCCGGAATCGACATCAGCCGCACGGTGAAGGTGGAGGCGACCAAAGCCGCACCCCCGCCACTGCCGAAGCCGGACGAGAGGCCGGCAAGCCCCCCGGCGGCCGCCGTCGCCGCACCCAGTGCCGCCGAAGCCGCCCGCGCCGCCCCGGACGCCACCTCCGCTGCCCGATCGCCACGTCGAGGCCGAAGGCCCACCAACGACCCGCGTCGTGCGCGCCTCGGCGCGTGGCGGCGGCGAGGAGGCCGCGCGCACCCAGCTCGTGCGCGGCAAGCAGCAGGTTCGTCGCGACCTATTCCACCAGGACCCCGTGGTCGGCTGGCTGGTGATCGTCGGCGGCCCCGGCCTCGGCAGCTATCGCCCGATCTTCGAGGGCAACAACACCATCGGCCGCGCCAGCGGCCAGCGCATTCCCATCGACTTCGGCGACGAGACGATCTCGTCGGAGGAGCAGGCCTACATTCGCTATGATTCGGTGGATCGCACGTTCCTGTTCGTGCCCAACCTTGCTAAAACCAACGTCGTCCAAGTGAACGACCGCAAGCCGACGGCGGCGCTTGCCCTCGCCAGCATGGACGTGATCACCATGGGCCGCACGCAGCTCGTGTTCGTGCCGTTCTGCGGTCCGGACTTCGACTGGTCGGAGATCGGCGAGGTGAAAACGTGATCGGCGCCGCGGCGTGACGGAAGCGTTTGATGAGACCGCGGATCGGTGCAATGCCAGTTTATGAGCACGCCTGCCGCGCCACGCAGGGCGCGCGGGACTATCAGGAGGACATGGCCGCCTTCCTCGTCGGGCCCGACGCGACCGGCTACGGCAGCGACGAGGAGCGTCCGTTTGAGGACGGCATTTCTGGCGAAAGCGTCCCCGGTGACGACGGTGTCGGCACGACCGCAGCCGCACCGGAACTCGTCGCCGTCCTTGCCGACGGCATGGGTGGTCACGCGGCCGGCGATGTCGCGAGCCGTCTCGTCTGCGAGCGCTTCATCGATGTCTACGACGCGACCGAGCCCGGCCTGACGGTGGTCGAGCGGATGACGGTCGCGCTCGAGGGCAGCAACACCGCGCTGGCCGACAAAGTCGCCGAGAACCCGTTGCTGTCAGGCATGGGCTCGACGCTGATCGGCACCGTGTTCGGCTCCGACGGCGTCGAATGGATCAGCGTCGGCGACAGTCCGCTGTATCTTTACCGCCGGGGCGAGATCGCGCCGCTCAATGCGGACCATTCACTGGCGCCGGAGCTCGATCTGCTGGCGGCGGCCGGTCACATGACGCGGGAGGCGGCACTCTCGGACCCGCGCCGCCACATGCTGCGCTCCGCCGTCACCGGCGAGGAGATCACGATGCTGGACGTGTCCCAGCAGCCGACGACGCTCTATCCCGGCGACTATGTAATCCTGGCCAGCGACGGGCTGCAGACGCTCGAGCCCGACGAGATCGCCCGCGTGATCCAGGCTTACGCGGAGGAAGGGCCCGCCGCCGTCGCCGAGGCCCTGATCCGGGCCGTCGAGGCGCTGCGCGCGCCCCATCAGGACAACGCCACGGTCGTGGCGGTCAGGCCGGTGTGGGACGATGCCGACTAGATCGACCGTACAGCGCGCTTCAAGCCGTACCTGACGCTGGGACCGGGCAAGCCGAGGGGGCCGCCAACTTGCGCAGCACCAGGTGAGTCGGCAGGAACAGCGCCAGCGGCAGCCCGACGATCAGCCCCGCGAGCCAGACCAGCGGATGCACGAACGTCTGTGCCGCCGTATCGCTCATGCCGTGGACATAGTTGATGTTGACCGCGGCGTTACCGGCATCGGGCGAAGGCCCGGGCATGAACAGGTAGCAGATCAGCAAGAGGACCACCGACAGCGCCGACCACAGCCGCAACGCGCGGGCGTCGTAGCCGAGCCTGACGACGAGCCAGACCAGCAGCAGCGGCAGCCAACCGTGGAATAGCGACAGCCCGCGCAGGAACAGCGACTTGCGCTCGTCGAACATGTAGTCGGTCATGCCGGTCACCGACATCCCCATGAAATGCGCGGCGAAGTCGGCGATCCAGAGCATTTGCGGCGCCAGGATGCCGACGGCCGCCATCGAGACGAGCAAAGCGTCCTCGCGCCAGATCGCGACCAGCGTCATCAGCAGCGCGACATCGCAGAAGTAGAGGAAGTTGGCGAAGCCGTAGGCGCTCGCGTAGACGGGCACCAGCACGGCGACGAATGCGCTGTAGGCGAGCTTCAACGGCAGTGGGACGCGGTCTGCTGAGGGCATCGGCGGATTCCAGGCCTTCGGCAAAGATGTTCTAAGGGGGCGGACAAGAAGAGGCGAAGGCGCGTTTCCCGCCCCACCTCCGTCCCAGCGCAGCTTTGGCTCACCGGGACGGGGAGGAGAAGGCAACTGCTACGCGCGGTTGATCTCCATCAGCAGCTTCTCGGTCTTGGCCTCCTCGAGGCGGTTGGCGAAGCGCTTGGCCTCATGCTCGTCGCGCACGGTCTTGGCCAGGGTGAAGGCGGAGCCGACGAGGAACACGCTCGCCATCATCATGTAGCCCTTGACCCAGAGATCGGCGGGCAGTGCCCAGACGCCGAGCGCGGCCATGCCGACCGCAGCGGCGAACGAGGCGTAGCTGAACGTGACCCAGCCGGCGCTGCTGACTTGGGCGGCGGCGGAGATGTTGGAAATCGAGGCCATGGGGATGCTCCTGACGATGGGGGATTCGGTGGGGTGTCGATCGACGGGGACGTGGGAGACCAGGGTTGAGACGCGGACCCGGTCGCGGACCTGCTGGAAAGCAACGCCGGACCTGGGCTAGCCCTCGACCGATGGATTGGAGCCCCCGGCCCGCGATGCTGCGGCCTTCGCCTTGATCCGCACGAGGATGTCACCGGGTTTGGTGCGAGGTGACGGACCAAACCCCGCTGCCGCCATGCGGGCATCGATCTCGGCCCCCCGTGACATCCGGTCGAGCTCCTCCAGCGCTGCCTGCTCGTCGTCGCACTGCGCCTGCGTCGTGCGGATGTGGGTCAGCGTCGCCTCGGCCTCGCGCAGAGCCCCGCTGCCGGTGGCGAGCGCGCGACGGCCGTTGGCCCCTGCCCGGTTCAAGGCCTCCTGGGCGCGGGCCATTTCCAAACCGCGGCGCAGCTCGCGCAGGCGCCGGCCTCCCTCCTCGATCAGCCGCTGCAGGCGGGCGATGTCGGTCGTGAAGCTTTCGACCGCCGCCAGCCGCTCGGCTCGCTCGTCCTCGGCGGCGGCGATGACGGACGCGGCCTCGGCGCCGAGGTCGGCGCGATCGCCGTTGATTGCCTCGATCGCGCCCTGCTCCAGGCCACGGATGCGATCCTCCAGCATGGACGCCGCCCGCACCTCCGAGGACCGGTGCGCCATCGCGCAGGCCAGCTCCTTCTTGGCATGCTCCAGCGCGGTCGCGGCGTCCCGGAGCTGCTGCGCCAGAACGCGCGTGGCATTCTGGCCGAAGGCGGCCTCTTCGGCCTCCGCGACGGCGCCACGAACCAAGGTGGTGATCAGCTTCAGCATGGGGCCACTCTCCTCACTCCATCACTCTCATGATCCGCGTTCATCATCATCCACACAGCCAGGGCGCAGATTTCCAACACTCAGACATCCGAAACGGAGCCAAAACTATTGTCGACACCGTTATGCCCTGTGGAACTGACATGAACTTAGTTCATTCCGTCAATATGCCGTGAACCGAGCTCCGACGCAAACAAAAATGTGAACTGGGTTCACACCAAGCCCAAATCATGATTAAGACTGGCTTGAGGGCACGCGTTGCATCATCCCGTGCGTTCCCGTCTGCAGCCACGCGCCCAGGTCGCAGACCCTACCGAGAACCCGCACGGTCGGGACAAGTGTCGAGGATCACACCGGTGAGCAAGCCACGCGACGAGCAGACCCCCGCCCCCGCGGCCGACGCGGCACACCGAAAGGCCAAGATGGCGGCTTCCGAGCCCGATACCTATCGCGACCGGCTGCGCATCGCGCTGATGGGTGCGGCCGAGCAGGTCATCGTCACCGAGGGCCTCGCGGCCGTACAGGCGCGCCGGCTCGCGCAGGCGGCCAACTGCTCGGTCGGCACGCTCTACAATGTCTTCGGCGACATCGACGGTTTGATCCTCGCCGTCAACGAGCGCACGCTCGGCGATCTCGGCCGCATCCTGAATGCGGCGGCCACCCGTTCGGCCGCCGCCGACACGCCGACCCGCCTGATGGCGCTCGCCAGCGCCTACCTCGACTTCGCGACCGCCAACCAGCTGCGCTGGCGCGCGGTGTTCGAACATCGCCTGTCCGACGACAAACTGGCGCCGGCCTCTTACCGCGAGGACCGCCGCCGTCTGCTGGCGCTGATCGAGGCCCAGCTCGTCGCGGCCATTCCCGATGCCCCCACCCGCCAGGACGCCGCACACGCGCTGTTCTCGGCCGTCCACGGCATCGTCGTGCTGTCGATCGACGGGAAACTCGCGCCGTTCGATCCCGCCCAGTGCGAGCGCCAGATCCGCTTCATCGTCGAGAACGTGATGCGCGGCCTGAGCTAGACTCCGTGCGCTGGAACGCGAACGGCCGCCCGAAGGCGGCCGCAGCAGAAACCCGGCTCGGTCGATGCTCGATCACCAGGCGCTGAACTTCTGCCAGGTGACGGTGACGCGTGTACCGACCGGCACGCGCGGATACAGATCGAGCACGTCCTCGTTGTACATCCGGATGCAGCCCTTGGAGACCGCGTCGCCGATGGTCCACGGCGCGTCGGTGCCGTGGATGCGATACATCGAGGAGCCGAGGTAGAGCGCGCGCACGCCGAGCGGGTTCTGCGAATGACCGCCCGGCATCGAGATCGGCAGGCGCGGGTTTTCCCGGCGCATCTCGGCCGTCGGCGTCCAGGTCGGATTGACCCGCTTGTCGGAGACGCGCGTGACGCCCTGCCAGCGGCTCTGGGCGCGGGGCACCGCGATCGGATAGCTGATCGCCTCGCCGCGCGCATAGACCCAATAGAGTTTGCGATCACCGAAGCTGACGATGATCTGGCCCGGCTGATAGCTCGGCGAGAACGACACCGTGCTGCGCGAGCCACCGCCCCACAGGAACGAGAAGAAGCCCTGCGCGCTGGCGGCGGTGGGCAGCAGCATCGCGCCCACCAGCGACAACGCGACGAATGCGGAATGGAAAACCGATCGGCTAGCGCGCATGCTGTGATCCCTTCGTTGCCAATCCCGAGCCCGCCACAGATATGCCGTCATTCGCGATGGCGGGCAAGTCGTGGAAACCCTGTTCAATTTCGAGCTGGCTCAAATGCCACGCATCATCCGCCCGCCGTGCTCGAGACGCTGCTCCGGCAGCGGCCCGCTGAAGCCCGAGCCCGTCGGTGGAGGACCATAGGCGTTGTCACCGCCCTCCCCGGCTTCGAAATGCAGCCACACCAGCAGCGCCAGCACCGGCCCCATGACGGCGGCGAGCGTCGCGGTGAACCATGGCGAGCCCTGCGCGAACGCGGCCGGACCCGCGAACAGCACCACCGAGGTCGTCAGCACGAAGCACCACACCATCACGGCGAGCGAGACCCCGGCGATCCACCAAGCGGAGTGGCCGCAGTCGTGCAGCCGCCGCGCGGTCGCGACGATCCCGAGCCACAGGAACGCCGCCTCGATGAGCCACGCGACGGGACCATGCGGCACCCGGCCGGTGAGCAGCACCAGCGCCGCCGCCCCTCCCTGCAGCGCCAGCAGCACACCCGTCACCACCAGCAGTCCCCGACGGTCGGAGCGCCCGCGCGGATCGAGAAAGGCGCGCAGTGGAAGGAGGCCGTGGAGCATGATGCGGTCGCCCGTGCACGAGGTTGTGCACGCACGCTACGGGCAACATGGTTGACGAACGGTAACCGAGGGGCACACCTCCACGTTCGTTATCCCGGCCGAAGGCGCGGCACGCGCCGCAGAGCCGGGATCTTCACCCGGTGTTAGGTTACAAAGCCTCCGGATCATCCGTCGGCATTTCGACTTCGTTAACAGCGCCGGCCTAGGCTGGCGGGCGCGCACGTTGGCGGACGGGAACGGTCTCCAATTTCGCCGATGAACGGAACCGGATCAAGCGATGACGCTCCTGCCCCTCTTTTACGACACCAAGTTCGATGGCTCCCGGCTCGGCGAGACGATCGCGGGCGGGGCCACGAATGACGAGATTTGGGGGTATGAAGGGGCCGATTCACTGATTGGCGGCGCGGGCTTCGACATGATCGTCGGGGGGGCCGGCAACGATACGTGCCGGGGTGGGGACGGCGACGACGTTATCGGTGGTGGCGGATGGGTGCTCAATGCCGGACTGGACCCTGGCAGCGATCTTCTGGATGGCGGCGCGGGCGACGATACTCTCGGCGCTGAAATCGGTCAGGCAGATACGCTCCTTGGCGGCTCGGGCGACGATGGCGCATGGTTGTTCTACCTCTGGCCGGTACCTACGCTTTCAGAGGGCGGCTCGATCGATGGCGGCGAAGGCCTCGATACGGTGTATGCGCATCCGCCGAGTCTCGGCAGCTACTCATTTTCAGATGTCGAGGTCTTGATCTGCAACTGGATCGTCAGTGTCGTATCTGCCCAGATTGATCAGCTCAGTGCGTTTCAATCGATCGAAAGAGCGTTCAGTCCGTTTGTGGACAAGAACGTGCCCGCCTTCAACCTCACCGGCCCCGGCGGCACGCTCGATCTCGGCAGCCGGATATCAGCGACGACCGGCATCTCCGTCGACGCGCATGCGCTGACCTCTGGCGTCGCGCTCACCGCCACCGCCGGTGCCGACACCCTCACCGGCTCGCGCTTCGCCGACATGCTCGCGGGCGGGCGGGGCGACGACACCTTCCGTATCGATCATGCCGACGTGGTCGTCGAGCGGGCGAACGGCGGCGTCGATACGGTGCTGCTGCTGCAGGCGGGCACGTGGGCGACGGCGGCATTCGTCGAGAACGTGACCTGGAACGGCGCGGCGTCCGTCAGCATCACCGGCAACAACCAGGCCAACGTCATCATCGGCGGCACCGGCAGCGATGTGCTGCGCGGCGGCAACAACGCCGACACGGTCTATGGCCGCGGCGGCGACGACAGGCTGTTCGGCGGCTATGGTCAGGACACCCTCTGGGGCGGCCACGGCCACGACACCCTGACCGGCGGTCCGGGCGCGGACACGTTCGTGCTGGCGGCTCCGCGCACCGCCGCCAACCTCGCGCGGATCACGGATTTCACAGTGGGCGAGGACACCATCGCGCTCGATCATCGGACGTATGCGGTGTTCACCGCCGGCGCGCTGCCGGCCGAGGACGTGATCGCGGCGGCCGACGTGACGCCCACGACGCTCGGCCCGCTGCTGATCTACGACACCGCCTCCGGCGCGCTCCGCTACGACGCCGACGGCGGCGGCAGCAAAGCGTCCATCCTGATCGCCCAGCTCACGCCCGGCCTGACGCTGTCCGCTGATGATTTCGTGGTGATATGATCACACGAACTCGAGGATCACGGCGTCCACCGCGAGGCTGTCGCCAGCCTTGGCGTTGATGATCTTGACGACGCCGTCGCGCTCGGCGCGCAGCACGTTCTCCATCTTCATCGCCTCGACCACGGCCAAGGTGTCGCCGGCCTTCACGTCCTGGCCCTGCTCGACGTGGATCGCCTTGACCAGCCCCGGCATCGGGCACAGCAGCAGCTTGGAGGTGTCGGCGGCGGCCTTCACCGGCATCAACGCGGCGAGCGCCGCCTCGCGCTCGGTGTAGACGCGGGCGATGGCGTGAACGCCGCGATAGGCGAGGTTGTAGCCGTTGAGCGCGGGGCGCACCTGGACGCTCGCCACCCGATCGCCGATGCGGCCGTGCCAGACGCTGTCGCCGGGCGCCCAGGTGGAATTCACCTCGAAGGTCCGCCCCGGCGCGCCGTCCTTGCCGACCAGTGTCACCTGCACCGGTTGGCCGTCGCCACCGGCGACGTCGAGGCGCACCTCGGTATCGCCGAGCCGGACCACGCGGCGCTTGGCGAAGGCGACGGGCTTGCCGGTCATCTGCTGGTCGATGTGGCGGCGCCGCGCGTTGTTGAGATGGTCGATACAGGCGGAGACGGCGGCCATCACCTCCTGCTCCTCGCCGGCCGGCGGGCGCGGGATGAAGCCGTCGGGGTATTCTTCCTTGATGAAGCCGGTGGAGAGGTTGCCTTCGCGCCAGCGCGGATGCTGCATCAGGGAGGTGAGGAAGGGGATGTTGTGCTGGATGCCGTCGATGCAGAACGCGTCCAGCGCCTCGGCCTGCGCCTGGATCGCCTGTGCCCGGGTCGGTGCGTGCGTGACGAGCTTGGCGATCATCGGATCGTAGTACATCGAGATCTCGCCGCCCTCCTCGACGCCGGTGTCGTTGCGCACCGTGACGCCGTCGGCGACACCCTCGGCGGGCGGACGATACTTCACGAGGCGGCCGATCGAGGGCAGGAAGTTGCGATAGGGATCCTCGGCATAGATGCGGCTCTCCACCGCCCAGCCGCTGAGCTTGATGTCCTTCTGCGCGAACGGCAGCTTCTCGCCGGCCGCGACCTTGATCATCTGCTCGACGAGGTCGATGCCGGTGATCATCTCGGTGACGGGATGCTCGACCTGCAGGCGCGTGTTCATCTCGAGGAAGAAGAACGAGCGGTCCTGTCCGGCGACGAACTCGACGGTTCCCGCGCTGTCGTAGCCGACCGCCCTGGCGAGCGCGACGGCCTGCTCGCCCATCGCCTTGCGCGTCCTCTCGTCGAGCAGCGGGGACGGCGCCTCCTCGACGACCTTCTGGTTGCGGCGCTGGATCGAGCACTCGCGCTCGCCGAGGTAGACGACGTTGCCGTGCTTGTCGCCGAGCACCTGGATCTCGATGTGGCGCGGATTGACGATGAACTTCTCGACGAACATGCGATCGTCGCCGAACGAGGACTTGGCCTCGCTGCGGGAGAGGTCGAAGCCTTCCTTCACCTCCTCGCGGCTCCAGGCGATGCGCATGCCCTTGCCGCCACCGCCCGCCGACGCCTTGATCATCACGGGGTAGCCGATCTCGTCGGCGATCTTCATCGCCTGAATGGAATCGGCGATCTCGCCGAGGTAGCCCGGCACGGTCGACACCTTGGCGGCGGCCGCGGCCTTCTTCGATTCGATCTTGTCGCCCATGGCGGCGATCGCCTTGGGATTGGGCCCGATGAACACGATGCCGTTCTTCGCGAGCGCCACCGGGAACGCCTCGCGCTCCGACAGGAAGCCGTAGCCGGGATGCACCGCCTCCGCGCCTGTCTGCTTGCAGGCGTCGATGATCTTGTCGATCAGCAGATACGATTGAGCGGCGGCGGGCGGGCCGATCAGCACCGCCTCGTCGGCCATAGCCACGTGGACCGCGTCGCGGTCGGCCTCGGAGTAGACCGCGACGGTCTTGATCCCCATGCGGCGCGCCGACTTGATGATGCGGCAGGCGATCTCGCCACGGTTGGCGATCAGGATTTTCTTGAACATGCGGTCCCCGGCGGCCCCACTCGGTGCGGCCCCTGCCCGATGCAGGAGCCGACCTTGACTCTTAGCGGGTGCAGCATGAGCCGACAACTCAGCCGATGGGAGCAAGGCTGTCGTCGTCGACGGCACCGGGGACGACGAGCCCGTTCAGGCCAGACCGTAGACGCGCTGACGCACCAGCCCGATCGCACTGCGCAGGTTGTAGAGCTGCTCGGAATAGTAGACGGGAACCGGAATCACCGTCACGGCGGCATCGATCCGGTCGATCTCGCTGCGGTAGGTGGCGGAATCCGCCATGCCCCGATCGTCGGCGATACGGCGCTCGAGACGCTTGAGTTGCGCGTACCAGTAGAGGATCCGCCGCTTGATCCGCCACTGGTAGATCTGCGGCACGATCTTGAACAGTGGGATGAGTATGGTCGCGATCGGCACGATCATCACGACCATGCGCTCGACGAAGATCGCGAGCCAGAACGGCAGCACGCGCTTCAGGAAGGACTGGCCGGTCTTGTAGACCCGCTCTGCATCGTCCGACATCGCGAACTCGGGATCGACGGTCTTGGGGAACTCCCCCGCGCGATAGAACAGATTGCCGCCGGCGTGCACGCTCTGCGCGGCATCCGCCAGCAGTCCGGCCAGCGCAGGGTGCAGATCCCCCTTGGCGACCAGCGCCGCGGACGCCGCCAGCATCGGCACGTCCTGCCCCGGGATGTTGTTGACGAGATCGATCACGCCCTGCGGCAGCACGACCTTCGAGAGATAGGGGAAGAGCCGCGTGTAGGCGTCGGCCTGGGCGAACCCCATCAGCCTGAAGCGGGTATCGCGCAGCATCGACTGGATGATCGGCGCCTCCGGGGCCAGCACCAGGAAGATCGCGTCGGCGTCTCCCTTCGCCAGCGCCTCGGCGGCAGCCGTCGAGGTCAACGGCAGCAGCGTGGTCTCGCCCCCGAAGACGTCGTTGGGCTTCAGCAGGGCCTCGGCCAGCGCGCGGGTGCCGCTGCCCTCCGGCCCGACGGCGATCCGCTTGCCCTTCAACTGCGTCAGCCGGTCGATGGTGCCGGTGCCGCGGTAGAACACCCAGACCGGCTCCAGGAACATGCGGCCGAGCGACATCACTTCGCCCATGGCCTTGGCCTCGCCGATGCCACCCTGCAGCAGCGCAATCGAAACGCCCGACGCAGGGTCAGCCATCAACTTGACGTTCTCGACCGAGCCCGCGGTCGGTCTGACCTCGAGCTTGACGCCGGATTTCGCCAGTACCTCGGCGTAGCGCTTGCCGAAGGCATAGTAGGCTCCCGCCGTGCCGCCGGCTGCCAGCGTCACGCTCTTGGGCGGTGCCGGCTCGACGAAGCGGGAGGCGAACCAGAAAGCGGCGAACACCAGGAGCACTGCGGGCGCCAGAATGTGGGACATCTCCCAAATCTGGGTCCACAGCGAAACGCGATCGCCATCCTCGGCGTCAGGCTTGTCCCGGTCGATCGGCTGCATGCTCGGCTGCTCCACGGTGCTCACGCGCGCCGAGCCATTCGAGAGCCGACGCGGCACCCTATGCAGCAGATTTCAGACGGCGAATGAAGGGGCCAACCGGGAATAGGTGTGAAGTCCGTTCAACGAGCAAATCCCCATCCCGCAACGGTCAAGCCGCCGCGGGGATGCGCCCCACGAGATCCTGCAGCGCCGGCCCCATGCGTGGCCCCTCGGACTTTAGAGCCTGTACCAAGGCCAGCCCGTTGGCGCTGACCTGTCCGGCGCGCCCGAGCCGCGTCACCAGCCAGTCGGGCGCTGCGGCCGCGATCGGCTCGTTGGTGATGATCTCGATCCAGCGGCGTTCGAGCTCGCCGATCGCATGTTCCTCGCGCGACTGCTCGCGACTACCCGACCAGACCCCCGCGAGGCTCGCCCGCACCAGATCCACGAGGCCAGCGGCAGGCGAGTCGTTGACGGCGTCGTCTCCGTCCGGCCGCCGACCCAGCGCGTCCTGGCGCGCGGGCACTTTCTGTCCCACCGCCGCCAGCAGCGCATTGGCGACCGCCTTGACGAAAAGATCGGTCCAATCGGGAGGGGCTGCCCCCCCCTTCAGCGCTTCCTCTATCGCAAACAGCGCCTCGGCTTCGGCAGCCGTGATGGCGATGCTGCCGTCGCCGGCGAAAGCGAGCAGGATGCGGCGCACCGTCTGCACCTCGGCGGCCGTAATGTGTCCCGGCGGCAAGGACTTGCCCGCGCGCAGCGGCCCGCGACCACTGACCACGGCCCGCTTGATCTGATCGAGCGCGAACATGAAGAAGCTTTCGGGCGCCCAGCGCGCCTTTTCCAGCACGGCGAGCAGCAGCTCCAACTCGGCCTTGCTCTGGATACTGCCATGCGTGGCGATATGGCCGGCAAGCCATTCAGCGTTCTGTACCGAGATGTAACCCTCGGGCGCCTCACGGTTGACGATGAAATCCGTGATGGCGGCCACGAGCGGCTCAGCCCAAGCGGCGTCCTGCACCGGGCAGCCGTCATTGATGGCGAGCAGCATCTCGGCCTCGTCGCGATCGAGCGGGCCGTATTCGACGACGGCGCGTCGCAAGCGCGCCACGTCGGCTTCCCGGATGCTGCCGCGCTTCAGCATCTCACCGACGTTGAGCCCCCTCACAAACGACATGACGACCCCGCAACCGACACGACAACACGTCGCGGGCACGGTAATGGGGCATGCTTACCAAACCGCTAAGGTGGGCGAATGGCGTTCACTGCCGCGGCGTCACATCCAGATCGTGGCGACGAAGGCGACTGCCCCGGCGAGCACGCCAGCGGCCATGCAGACCCCGAGCCGTCGCCCGACGCTCGCATTCCCCGCCGACCATGCAAGCGCGCTCTTGGTCAGCGAGGACACCGCGACCGCGATCAGGATGGCGCCGGCCGCACTTTCCAGCCCCAGCTCCTGACCACCGAGCCGCGCCATCGACATGGTGATCGCGTCGACGTCGACCACTCCCGAGGCCGCGGCCACAGCGTAAGCCCCGGCAGGCCCGGCGAACCGGGTCAGCGCCTTCGAGGCGAGCATCACCGTCGCCAGCAGCGCGCCGAACTTGAGCACCGTCTCCATCTCGAACGGGCTCGTCAGCACCAAGGTATGGCTTTCGCGCGATGGGCCGGTGGCGCGTACCAGCAGGAAGCCCCAGGTCAGGAACACCAGCGAGGCGGCGCCGAGCGGCGGCAGCAGCGCGGGGAGGAGTGCTGCGTTGAACAGACCGGCGACCACGGCCACCCGGGCCATCATGGTGACGCTGGAAAACAGCACCCCGGCCCTGAGCAGCGGCTCGCGCTCGGGGTGCTCGTCTGCCAGCCGCGCGAAGTTCAACGTCACCGCCGTCGAGGAGACGAGCCCACCCGCCACCGCGCCGAGCAGCACGCCCCAGCGGTCTCCCGCGACCTTGATGGCGACGTAGCCGGCCGCCGAGACGACCGCGA
>CAMDBL010000008.1 GCA_945889015.1 Devosia equisanguinis | reverse complement strand
GCCTTCACCCGCCGAGTGATACCGCCCACGGCAAGCGATCTACCTGATTCGATCATTAGGTCAGCGAGTTACGTAGATGTCGCGGAAATGAAGGCACTGAAGCAGGTGGGAGGTTGATGCGATTTTCATTGGTGAACAAAACGTTTCAGAAACGCTGCATGGAAACCCGAACATCGAACACACGCAATGATCGAATTTCCTCGGAAATTACATTTTCATTTTTTGAAAACGATTTCACACACGCGACCCGACAGCAAGCAACGAGACTAGAGCCGTTACCAAAAAACCAATCAAAATCAACGTTTTAGGGTGTTATAGAGATTGTTGAAGCACCTGAATTCACCGCTCGCACACCAATCTTACTGAAGACTGAAACACGCAGAGATTGCAGGAACCATTCAAGTAAAGAATTGAAAAACGTCCAACGCCCAGTACGCCGGCAGATTATTTTTATGGAATATGCTCGCGTCGTTCCGGAGCAATTCATCCGGTCGTCGCATTTACTGGCGTTCGCATGGCCCAGCTCCACCTTGCCGATGCGAACAGTTGAGAAAAATTATCTTTTGCTTGTTAAGACAAAATCAATCGAGCTTGCCGATCCCCCCTGGCAAACAGCGTGGCCGGCCGGATCGCCGGCCACGCGCCCATCCGACGACGGAGCGAACGATCATTTCTTCGCGGTGTCGGAGACAGCCGGTCCAGGCTGCGCGACCGGCGGCAGCGCTGCCTTGGGTACGGCCACCTTGCGCACCACGGCCGGGATCGACGGCTTGACCGCGGGAGCGGCTGCCTTGCCGCCGGACTTGGCGGTAGTCGGTGCGCCGGCCTTTGCCGGTGCCCCCAGCGTGGCCTGGGCCGGCTTCGGCGCGGACAAGGACGCGGGAGGGGTCTTGGCGCCCGCGGGGGCAACGACCTTCGCTGCTGCCACCTTCGGGGCACCGGCCGCGACACCCTTTGCTGCCTCGGCGGACTTGGCAGGCGGAGCCGCCTTCACTGGAGCCTTTACTGGAGCCTTCACCGGGGCCTTGACTGGGGCCTTGATCGTCGGCGCCGTGGCTGCCGGCTTCAGAACCGGCGCGACCTGCTTGGCGACAGACGAGCCGGCGGGAGGACGCGGCTGGCATCGGCGCCTTCCCATCCTGGGCGAGCACTGGAGCAAACGCGGCGGCGGCCAGGAAGGCTGCCGTCGAAAACGAGCGCATGAGGGTCATGTAGCCAACCGTCCTGATGATGGCCTGCCGATCGCGATCCTGGCCTGGACGCAGACAGGCGGGTGCCGTTAGCCGCATGCGGAGTTTTACCGGCACATGCTTGCGCAATTGCGGCGATCAGGCTGGAGAGCAACGATTCTGTTGTGCCGTTCAGGCGATCCCCAGGCGCGCCTGCAGCGCCGACAGCGCGGCGACCGCATCCTGTCCGGCATAGAGGAACGCATCGACGCCGGCCGCCTTCAGCTCGGCCTCTGCCTTCGGCCGCCCCGCCAACAGCACCTGGGTGGCGCCTGCCTGCTTCAACACGCTCGCCGTCGCCTCGGCCAGCTCCGCATAAACCGCATCGGACGAGCAGATGCAGGCAACCTCGGCGCCACTCCCGGCGAAGGCACGGCCCACGTCGGCCGAGCTCGTTTGGCCGTCACCGTCGGTGACGACGGCAATGCCGCCAGCGGCCAGAAAGTTGGTGATCCAGGTCGAGCGCGCGGAATGGTCGGCGATGGTGCCGAGCGAGGCAAGGAACACCCGTGGCGGTGCCCCGGTGCGCTTCGCGGCCAGATCGGCCCGATCTCGGAGCGCCTCGAAGGGCGCAGATAGCCGGATGGGCGACAGAGCGGGCACCGTCTCGGCCGAGCCCACCGCCATCGCCGGCTGAGGCATTGGCTTCACATCGACACCGTCGGAGCCGAGCCGGGGATACGCCGAGACGCCCGTCAGCGCCGCACGGCCCGTCGCGATCGCCCTGGCGCGCTCGGCGGCCACGGCCGCGATCCGATGGCCGAGCGCTCCGCTGCGCAGCGTCGCGACGATGCCACCCTCGGCTTCGATCGCCTGCAGCTCGCCCCAGCCCTTCTGCGCCAGTTCCTCGGTCATCGCCTCGAGATGCCAGGAGCCGCCGGCCGGGTCCGCGACGCGGCCGAGGCCGCTCTCCTCCCGCAGCACGACGTGCATGTTGCGCGCGATCCGGCGGGCGAATCCGTCGGGACAGCCCAGCGCCGACGAGTAAGGGAGAATGGACAGCGCGTCGGCGCCGCCCATCGCTGCCGCCATGCCGGCGGCGCACGTCCTGAGCAGGTTCACCCAGGGATCGCGGCGGGACATCATTCGGGCGGACGTGGTCACCGAGAACGAAACGCGCGCAGTCGCTGCGCCGGCACCGGCCGCATCCGCGATCCGCCAGACGATCCGGCGGGCGGCGCGCAACTTGGCGATCGACAGGAACAGATCGGCATCCACCGACAGCGCGATCCCGATCCGCGGCAATGCGTCGGCCGGCGCGACACCGGCCGCCTCCATCGCGCGCAGATAGGCGATCACCGTGGCGGCGAGACCGCCGAGCTCCTGCGCCTCCGAGGCACCCGCCTCATGGTAGATCCGGCCATCGGCGAGCAGCACCGAGATCCGCCCCTCGCGCCAGCGCGCGTCGGCGGCGAACCGGGCCGCATCCGCCAGTTGCACCGACAACGGCGCCGAGGCGCCGCCGAGCCGCGCGAGATCACCGATCGGATCGAGATTGAAGGCTGCGCTCCGCGCGGAGGCCGGAGTCCCCGCCCCGCTCCAGAGCGCGGCGAGCGCCTCGGCCGCGGCCGTGCCGCTCTCGCCGGCAGAAAGCGAAATCGTGACACGGTCGAGCGGCACGTTCGCCAGGGCCGCAGACAGGGCATCCGGCGACGGCTGCAAGCCGGTTTGACCAGGTGCCGCGATCATCAGCGCGAAGGCATCCGCACCGGCGGCCAGTTCCTCGGCGATTACGGTGTGTGCCGCGGCGGGGTCCGCCTCGACGCAGAGCTGGCGCATCTGCCAGCCCGAGCCGTCGGCTCGATGCGCACCGCGGGTGAACGGCGCAGAACCCGGGACGGCGTCGCGGACGCCGGAGACGGCTCTCTCACGTGTATAGAGAGGATCGACCCGGATGCCGTCGGCGGTGCGCTGCACCAGCCGCTTCTCGAAGTCGCCGCCCTTGAGCGCCTTCTCCACCAGCCGCAGCCACATCTCTCGCGTGGCCGGCGCAAACTCACTGTCTAGCGTGAGCGCAAGCTCGAGCTCGTTGGACATCTCGCTTCAACCGTTCGTGACGAAAGCCGATCCGCCTAGCTAGAACATCACGCCGGCACATGGAACAGTAGACTTTCGAAGCTGCTCGACGTGCGGGCAGCCGATGGCCGACAGCCTTGTTTTTAGTCACGCTTTGGTCGGGTCGGAGGGGGAAGAGCTAAAGTCTGCCGCGGGGCGAGGTCCAATCTGCACGCGATCGTTCAGCGACGACGGACCAGCAAGCCATATATGGTGCCGAGGAACGCGAAGATGCTGCCGCCGAGTAAGGCCAGGCTGAACCAGGCGACATCGAAGCCGGCAAGAAGGCTCACACCCTTGATGGCGAGCGGCCAGAACACAGCCGGTGCCACCGCCACGATCGCCAACCCGACCCAGTAGTCGGTATTGATGTTCGGCGACTGCGTAGACACAGGCTCTGCTTGCCAAAACCAACCGGCTGGCCTGCGAAGAGTGGTCTGGGGCGCGCTCAAATCAGATCAACTCCAGTCAAACTTCGGCCCCGAAGGCCAGGAAAGCCTGGATCACGTGTCGAACGGTAGCCGCCAACTCCTCAATAACACCTTAACGCACTGTTTTTAGCCATCGTTCGTCCGGAATTTGGACCTATTGCGACACCCGAGTCAAAGCTCCAGTTCTGCGCCAGCACGCAGAATCTTCCTTTTCCACACTATTGTCACCCCATCGACACAATTATGACGGCCAGCGACATAACGATTACCCGCCCCAGCCCGAGAACGGCGTCTCCGCCACCGGCGACAGCGGCGGCTTGCGATTGGCGTAGGCAGCGAGATTGTCGACGACGAGCTGCCCCATCCGCTCGCGGGTGAGGATCGACGCCGAGCCGATGTGCGGCAAAAGCACAGCATTTTCGAGCGTCAGGAAATTGGGGTTGAAGCTCGGCTCGCCCACGAACACATCCAGTCCGGCCGCGAGGATTTTGCCGGTGCGCAGCGCATCGATCAGCGCGGCCTCGTCGACGATGGTGCCGCGGGCGACGTTGATGAAGATGCCGCGAGGTCCGAGCGCTTCCAGCACCTGGGCATCGACGATGTTGCGGGTCTCGGCGCCGCCGGGAATGACCGCGATCAGCGTATCGACGGCCTTAGCCAGGGACACGGGATCGGCATGGTAGGCATAGGTCACGTCGGCCTGGGGGCGACGGCCGCAATAGCTGACCGGCAGGCCAAAGGCCTCGCATCGTCGCGCGATGGCCTTGCCGATGCGGCCCAGTCCGATGATGCCGACACTTCGGTCGCGGAGGCTCGCGGTGCTCAGGCGATAATCGCCTTCCTTGGCCCAGCGTCCGGCCCGGAGGTATGCCTCCGCCTTCGACATCTCGCGCACGGTCATCAGCAGCAGCCCGAGCGCGGTGTCGGCCACCTCGTCCGTCAGCACATCAGGGGTATTGGCGACGACGATGCCGCGACGGGCGGCGGCGGCGACGTCGATGGAATCGTAGCCGACGCCGAGGTTGGCGATCACCTTCAACCCAGGCAGCGCCGCCATCAGCGCCTCGTCGGTCTTGACGCCGGTGTGCCCGCCCGTGCAAACGGCCTCGACGGCCGGACCGATCCGTGCCAGCAGTGCCTCCGGCGTCTCCGTGCCGGCAGCGGCCGTGCCCGTGCGTCCCTTCGGCGGCAACTGATGGCAGTCGAAAGTCTGGCGCAGGCCCCGATCGATGATCGGCGGCATCGGTCCGGTCATCAGCAGGACAGGCTTGGCCATGGGTGATCTCCGCGACGCGAGGGGGATTTCGGCTCGTAGCATTCCCTTCCACGCACCACAATCGCCGCGGGAGGGATGGAGCACGAGGGCGCCGAGGGTGGCGCCATGACCGGAAGCGGCGAGCACTGCGATGTCGCCATCGTCGGCGGCGGCCACAACGGACTGGTCACGGCCGCCTACCTGGCCAAGGCCGGCCTCAGCGTTACTGTGCTGGAAAAGAACGCTGCGCCCGGCGGCGCGGCCCTCACCGAGGAGTTCCACCCGGGTTTTCGCAATTCGGTCGCCGCCTATACCGTCAGCTTGCTCAATCCTCGCGTGATCGCCGACCTCGATCTGCACGCGCACGGCTTGCGGATCGTCGAGCGTCCTGTGGCCAACTTCTGGCCGGTCGACGACACCCGCTACCTGCTGATGCCCTATGGTCTCGCCGCCCGCCAGCGGGCCATCGCCGCCTTCTCCGCCCGTGACGCCGCGCGTCTTCCCGCCTATGACGCCGCCCTCGACCGCGCCGCGTCCGTTCTGCGCGATCTCGCACTGGCGACCCCGCCCAACGCCGGTGATGGCTGGACCGGCCTGCTGCGTCATGCCGGTCTCGGCCGCCGTCTCTGGAAGCTCGGGCTCGCGGATCAGCGGCTCGTCACCGACCTGTTCACCAAGAGCGCCGCCGATTTCCTCGACGGCTGGTTCGAGAACGAGGTGGTGAAGGGCGCGCTCGCGTTCGACGGCATCGTCGGTGCTTTTGCCGCTCCCTCCACCCCCGGCACCGCCTACGTATTGCTGCACCACTGCTTCGGCGAGGTGAACGGCAAAGCCGGCGTCTGGGGGCACGCCATCGGCGGCATGGGCGCGATCAGCGCGGCGATGGCGAAGGCCGCCACGGCCGCCGGCGCGCGTATCCGCACCGGCGCGGAGGTGAAGCGCATCCTCGTCGAGGGCGGACGCGCGGCAGGCGTGGTGCTGTCCTCGGGCGAGGTGGTGCGTGCCTCCCGCGTCGCAGCCAACGTCGGGCCGAAGCTGCTGTTTCGCGATCTCGTCGCCGAGGGGGATGTCGATCCCGAGACGCGCCGCCGGTTCCTCGCCATCAAGACGGGATCGGGCACGTTCCGTATGAACGTGGCGCTGAGCGCGCTGCCGGATTTCCGCTGCCGCCCGGGTTCATACCGACAGGACCACCATGGCTCCGGCATCGTCATCGGACCGACGCTGGACTACCTCGAGCGCGCCTATCTCGACGCGCGGCTGCACGGCTGGTCGCTCGAGCCGGTGGTCGAGATGCTGATTCCCTCGACGCTGGACGACAGCCTGGTCGACGGCGACAAGGCGCCGAAAGGCGCTCACGTCGCCAGCTTGTTCGTACAGCACGTCTCGCCGCGCCTCCCCAATGGGCGAAGCTGGCGCAGCATCCACGAAAAGGAGGCCTTCGCCGATCTCGTGATCCGCACGGTCGACGCGCACGCACCGGGATTCGCTGCGAGCGTGCTCGGCCGGCAAGTGCTGTCACCGCTCGACCTCGAGACCCGCTTCGGCCTCGTCGACGGCGACATCTTCCACGGCCAGCTCTCGCTCGACCAGCTGTTCTCGCTGCGTCCGGTGCTGGGCCATGCCGATTATCGCATGCCGGTGCCCGGCCTCTATCTGTGCGGGTCGGGCGGGCATCCCGGTGGCGGCGTCACCGGATTGCCGGGGCGCAGTGCCGCACGTGAAATCCTGCGCGATGCGCGGCGGCGGCTGTAGGTCCGCCTCGCTCCGGGCACGCTTCGAGGGTCAGCGGATTCCCGCGCGCTCGGCAAAGTCCGGCGCCTGCGCCGGCACAGGGGACGCGACCGGCTCCGCATCGGCCTGCAGGATACCCGAGACGATCGCGCGTGCCGAATATTCCGCCATGCAGCGATACCCGAGATCGTTCAGGTGAAACTTGTCGGAGGCGAGGTAGGTGTTGTTGCCGTTCTTCCAGGCCAGCTCGGCCATCGCCTGATAGCGGTCGACGACCAGCACGCGGCGCTCGCGAGCGACATCGGCGATGATTTCTACGACGCGGCGATAGTAGTCGTCGGCAGCGAGGCGGTCGACGTACTGTGGATTGATCAGCACGACATCGACCTTCTTCTTTGCCAGCCAGTCGAGCGTCGTCCGCAGGCAGTTGGTGATGCGCTCCTCGCCGACACCGGCCATCGCGTCGTTGGTGCCGACCTGCCAGACGATTAAATCGGGGCGCTTCTCCTCCACCTCGGCCCGGATGCGCGCGGCCGTACCTTCCGCCTGCTCGCCCGACATGCCGCTGGGAATGAGATCGATGTCGAAGCCCTTGAGAAACCCCTCGAGATCATGCTCGAGCCGCACCGTGTAGCCGGCGACGGGCGACGAAGCGCCGACCCCGACGATCGACGACGAGCCGATCGCGAGCACCTTGACCGGGCGGCTCTCGCGCAGTGCGCGGCGCATGGCTCGGAGCGGCGACCGGCCCTCCACGGTGGAGCCGCGGACGCTGCATTCCTTCGATAGCTGACGCGGCACCTGGCGCAGACTGGCGATCTGGAAGCCGGAAGCGGCGGCATGATCCGCGCGAGCTGGAATGGACTGCGAAGGGGCTGGTGCGACATGGCCCGAAGCGGGGCCTTGAGCTGGAACCTGGGCGGGCGCAACCACGGCCTCGCGCGACGCGGCGAGCACGCCCGTCTCTGCCCGTGCGAGCGACGGCGACAGCGCCAACATCGCAGCTGCGAGCGCCCATCCGGACGATCGCGACCTCCGTCCCGTCATGCGAGATCCCTCGGAAACCAGTGAGCGCACCATACAACAAGTCATGCACTATTCTACAAAATCGCATCGCAATACCCAACGCAACCGCACAAATACCGTGCAGCGCAGCAATGTCGCATTCACCATGACGGGCACCATGACGGGCACCGTCGCCCTCCGGGCCGCGAGGATCCGCCATCTGGCCGCACCTTGGGCCGCACCTCCCGTCGCGAGTCGAAGCAAGCCGCCGCGGCAATAAATTGTGATAGGTCGAGTTCGCAATCGTTGCTACACCGGTCGCCAAACCGCCGTGTTGATTGCTAAAGTGCGGGCGGAATCATCCGTTCTTATCCTCGAGGTGGCATGCGCCAGCATCGCACCGTTACCGCCCTTGCCCTCCGCGTGGCCGCCGGCGGCTTATGCTTGTCGCTGCTGACCGGCGCATCGAGCGACAGCGAGCCTGCCGAGACCCCGCGTCCTGCTGCCCGGATGCCCGCGCGATCGCTTCCAGGCAGCTATCTGTCCGGCCGGTTCGCACGCAGCCAGCACGAGACCGCCAAGGCCGCCGAATACTACGGCGCGGCGCTGACCAGCGACCCGGACAGCAATGTCCTGATCGAGCAGGCGTTCCTGATGGAGACCTCGGAAGGGAGCTGGCAGCGCGCGCTGCCGCTGGCCGAACAGATCGCCAATCGCCTGCCGACGCATCGCATGGCGCGCACCCTGATCGGCGTCGCCGCCTTCAAGGCGGGCGAGTGGGACAAGGCCGAGGACCATCTGCGCGCCGCCGGCACGGGGCCGATCGGCGAGCTGACGCACGCGCTCGCCGCCGCCTGGGTGAAGCTCGCCCGCGGTGATGCCAACAGCGCCATCTCCTCGCTCGAGTCTACGAGGCTGCCCGAGTGGGCGCAGTACTACATGCGCTACCACAAGGCGCTGATCGCCGACGTCGCGGGCCGCCCCGACGAGGCTCGCGAGACCTTCGACAGAGTGTTCAAGCAGGATCCGCGCACATTGCGCACGATGCTCGCCTATGCCCAGCACGCCATCAAGGCGGGGGATTTCAAGCTCGCTCGCAGCATCGTCAAGGAGCACATGGACCGCACCACGGGGGATGGGCATCCCCTGGCGCGCGCGCTGCGCGACGAACTCGCGGCCGGAGAGCCTGTGCGTCCGCTACTCATCTCGTCTGCGACCGAGGGGCTCGCGGAGGTGTTCTATGGGCTCGGCGAGGCGCTGACCAACGAGGGCGAGAGCGGCGTCGCGGTCGGCGTGCTCTACCTGCAGCTCGCCCTCTACCTGCAGCCGGACTTCCCGTTCGCCCTGGCCTCGCTCGCGTCCGCGCACGAGGCGACCAAGCGCTTCTCCGCCGCGATCACAACCTACGACCGGATTCCGAAAGGCAGCCCGCTCGCATCCAGCATCGAGATCCGCAAGGCGATCAACCTCAACGCGCTCGACAAGGTGGACGAGGCGAAAGCCGTGCTGGAGCAGCTGGTCGCGGCCGATGCCAAGGACATCCGGCCGCTCGATGCGCTCGGCGGCATCATGCGCGCCCACAAGCGCCATGCCGAAGCCGTCGACTACTACTCCCGTGCGATCGCGCTGGTCCAAAAGCCCGAGAAGCGGCACTGGACGTACTACTACTCGCGCGGCACCTCCTATGAGCGCTTGAAGAAGTGGCCGTTGGCGGAGGCCGACCTGCAGAAGGCGCTGCAGCTCTATCCCGATCAGCCACTGGTGCTGAACTATCTCGGCTACTCCTGGATCGATCAGAACCGCAATCTCAAGGAAGGCATGAAGCTGATCGAGAAGGCCGTCTCGCTGAAGCCGGACGACGGTTACATCGTCGACAGCCTGGGCTGGGCACATTTCCGCCTCGGCAACTTCAAGGATGCGGTCAAGCACCTCGAGCGCGCCGTCGAGTTGCGCCCGGAGGATCCCGTGCTCAACGATCATCTGGGCGATGCGCTCTGGAAGGTCGGCCGCGAGCGCGAGGCGCGCTTCCAGTGGGATCAGTCGCTGTCGCTGAAGCCGGAGCCCGAGGACGCCGAACGCACGCGCAAGAAACTCGTCAACGGGCTCAATCCGGTGAAGCAGACAGCCAAGGCGCCCGCGAAGAAGTCCCGGGAAGCAACCGTCAAACCGGAACTGAAGAAGCGCGCGGAGACGAAGACGGGGCCGACGAAGTCGATCTTCGAGCAGTAGGCGGGCTTTCCATCACCGGCTTCCTCTCATGACCCTGATCCAGGAACCGGCCGCCGCGAAGATCAACCTGACCCTGGACGTGCTGGGCCGGCGCGGCGATGGTTACCATGAGCTTTATTCGCTCGTCGTGTTTGCCCGAGATGCCGGGGATATTTTGACGCTCGCCCCGGCCTCTGCGACGTCGCTGACGATAACGGGTCCGTTCGCCAGTGCCATCGAAGGCACTAACATCCTCGATCGCGCCATCGAGGCGCTGCGGCAAGTGGGTGTGAACGTCGGTGCCGTCGCACTCAGCAAGCACCTTCCCATCGCCTCGGGCATCGGCGGCGGGTCGACAGACGCTGCGGCGCTGCTGCGCGCTGTTCGACGCGCGCTCCGCGACGCAGGTGATCGCGTGCCATGGCCCGACATCGCGGCCCGACTCGGCGCCGACGTCCCCGTCTGCGTCACCGATCGCCCGGCCTGGATGTCGGGAGCCGGCGAGCGGGTCGAGGCGATCGTACCGTTTCCGATGCTCGCCGCGGTGCTCGTCAATCCGCTGGCCGCGGTGCCCGCGGACAAGACAGCCCAGGTGTTTCGCGCGCTCGGGCT
This sequence comes from Devosia equisanguinis, assembly GCA_945889015.1. Taxonomy (GTDB): domain Bacteria; phylum Pseudomonadota; class Alphaproteobacteria; order Rhizobiales; family Hyphomicrobiaceae; genus CAMDBL01. The sequence continues at coordinate 35,528 of CAMDBL010000008.1, read as the reverse complement.
GGCGCCGGGCGCTCGCCTCTCGACCAGCGAGAGCCCGCAGCGGCCGGAGTTCGCAAGCAGCAGCGACGTGATCGGATTCGTCCGTAGCCATCCCAATGCACTGACGCAACCGGCGTGCTCCGTCGTGCCGTCGATCCGCGCCGTGCTCACGGCTCTCGATGCGACCGCCCGATGCCGCGTCGCCCGCATGTCGGGCGCAGGCCCGACCTGCTTTGGACTTTTCGACGATCAGGAAGCCGCCATCGGTGCTGCAGCAGAACTCACTGCGGCCCATCCCCGTTGGTGGGTGCGATCGACGCGGCTGAGTTGATCCTGTGACGGCGAGGGTGAGGCGGCTACCCCACACCGTCAGGGGCTCAAGCCCTGCATCGCCGCCACCGGCCGCGCGCGCGCTCCAGCGAACAGCGTCTCCAGCACGGCCGCATCGATCCGGCCGCCTTCGACGTGGACGCCGCTGGCGATGAACAGCGAGCGGATGCCGGCCCGCTCGGCCCCCGCGATGTCCGTGCGTAGCCCATCGCCGATCGCCATCACCGCCTCACGCGGCACCGTCGATCCCGCAATCTGGGAGACGCGGGCGAACGCCATGTCGTAGATCGGCAGATGCGGCTTGCCGGCGTAGGTGACCTCGCCGCCGATCTGCTCGTAAAGGCCGGCGATGGCGCCGGCGCAATAGACCACGCGATTGCCGCGCTCGACCGTCAGATCGGGGTTGGCGCAGATCATCGGAATGCGCTTGGCGAGCAGCCGCTCGAGCAACGGCCGGTAGGTCTCCGCCGTCTCGGTGTCGTCGTTCAGCAGGCCGGTGCAGACGACCATGTCCGCCTGCTCGGCCGGCACGAATCGCAGCGGCAGGCCCTCGAACACCGGCTTGTCGCGGTCCGGTCCCAGATGATGGATCGGCCGTGTCGTCCAGTCCGCCAGCATGGCGCGGCAGACATCGCCCGACGAGACGACGCCGTCATAGGCGTCGCGCGGCACGCCGATGGTGGTGATCTGCGCGATGACGCTGGCGGCCGGACGCGGAGCGTTCGACACCAGAAGCACGATACCACCGCGCTTGCGAAAGGCGGCGGTCGCCTCGGCGGCAGGCCGGAACGGCGCGACGCCATTGTGCATCACGCCCCAGATGTCGACCAGCCAAGCGCGCGTGCCGGCGGCGACCTCGGCGACAGTGGAAACGATGGGGATGGCGGGGGGCGAACTGGTCGGTGTGCTCATGGTCACTGCCTAGCGACTGGCAAGCCCGCCATCAAGCCCCGTCCCGCCCCTGCCCGCGCTTGTCGGCTCACGCCGCCGAGCGTGCCGTGAACACCTGCGCCTTGACGGAGCGCGGCCCGCCGAACAGCTGGCCCTGGCCATAGAGCGCGCCGCAATCGACGACTCTCATCAGCTGCGGCTCGGTGGTGATGTGGTCGACGATCAGGCTCAAACCCTTGTCGGCCAGGAACTTGTAGACGTCGACGGCCGGGATCGTCACCCCATCGCTCGCCGGCAAGCCGCGCAGGTAGACCTCCGCGTCGAGCTTCACGTACTGGATGTTGGCCGCCTTCAACGCGTCGAAGTCCATGTCGAGATCGGTGACGTGTTCCAGCGCGAAGCGGAACCCGGCGCCGCTCAGATCCTTGACCATGCTCCAGTGCCCCGGCGCGAACACCCGCACATCCTCCTGCGCCAGCGAGACGACGAGCTGCTCGGTGATGGAGGTGCGATCCTGGTAAACGTCGGCGAAGCGGTTGAGGAAGTCGTCGTCGGCCAGCGACTCGCCGGCGAAGCCCGCGAAGACCGAGCCGGTCTTGCCGCGCTCAGCGAGGCGTCGCGATACCTCCGCGATACGCGACAGCTTGGCGAGGTCGATCAGCGGCAGGATTCCGGTGCCGCCGAGCGCGCGACGATCGTCGTTGGGATCGAGCACAGCGCCCTCGGCAGTGCGCAGGCAAACCGAGATCTCGTAGTGGCGAGGCGCATGGTCCTTGAGGCCGAGGATCGGTTCCAGCATCACGTCCATGCGATCCGCGGACAGGGCCTCCGCCAGCAGCGAAATTTGGTCGCCTTGCTCGCCGAACTCGTCATCGACGGCACGCTCGGCCGCCTCATCGGCAAACACGTCGAACCCGGCGGCCTCGCCGACCGGCGCCGTGGCCGGCCGCATCGCATCCGCCGCAGCCCGCAGCGCCCGCACCGACTCGGTGATCGCATCCCCGTCGACGGCGCCCGCGTTGGCCGGCATCTCCTCGGCGAAGTCCATCCCGTCGTCAAACGTTTGCTCGGCCAGCTCGGGGGCTTCGGCGGCGACGGCGAACGCTGGTGCGGCCCGCGGCGGCGAGGCGGCGGCCGTCTCGGTCGCGAGCTTCTTCACCATCTCGTGGATGGTGCTCGCATCGAGCGTACGGGCGGCGGCAGCCAGCGTCGGCGGCAGAGGCGCGGACATCGACTGTCTCGCGGCCTCGGCGGGGTTGGAGTGCTGCGGCGCATGCTGCGTTGGCGGTTGCTCGTCGGGCTCCGCCAGGGCTCGTGCCAGCGCAGTCTCGTCCTCGAGGGTGAAGGTGTCCTCGTCATGCGCGACCGCGGCCGGCATCGCTGCAGGGGTGGCAGTGGCGGCGGCTCGCCGTGCAAGCGCGCGCGGATCGGCGGCGCCGGGGGAAGCGGCATGGGCTGCGAGCTGGCCCGCGGCGCCCTCCGGCATCTGGCCGCGACCCAGAGCGCGCGCCAGCGGCGTCGCGGGAGCAGAGCTTGCAGGCGTGCTGTCCTTGGCCGGGGAACGTGACGCGACCTTGGCGGCGGACCGCTCGCCGCCCTGCCCCAAGGCGTCCCACAGCTTGGAGATCTCGCCCTCGAGCTCGGAGACCTTGCGGCCCCGCACGACGGCGATGTGAGAGACGACGAGCCCGACATAAATCAGCGCGGCACACGTGATGGCGGCCGAGGCCGGCATGCCCAGATGCGCTGAAAAAGCGACGCCCAGCGCAATCGACACCACGGTCATGCCCACGAGAACTACGGCGTTGCCGGGAACGGGCAGCCCGCTCACTTTACTGGCGGCCGGCTTGGACTGCGTCATCTTGCGGGACCCTGGAAGCTCGAGCGAATCGACTGCATCGAGCTTTCGCGTCTAACCGCCCTGAGGCAACGGCCGCTGAACCACTATCACCAGAAAAGCGCGGATTGTCCTCGCCCGTGTGCGGCTCTCGACGCAAAAGAGGCGGGTCTTGACCCGCCCCTCGTGCGATGCCGCAGTGTCGACCTCCGGCCCCGCGCCCCGCTACGCAGCAGGTCGCCCGGCCGGAGCAGGTCTCACGCAACCTTCTTGATGATCGTCGCCAGTTTGTCGCGGATGAACGAGATATCGCTCTCGGTCGCGATCAGCGGCGGCGAGACGATGAACGTGTCGCCGGTGATGCGCACGTAAACGTCCTCGTCGTGGTAGGCGGTCTCGATGGCGTTGTAGCCGCGCACGCCGCCCTTGCCCGGGATCGGGTCGAGGTCGATGCCGCAGAGCATGCCGATCGGCCGGATATCGGCGACGTTGGGCAGGCCCTTGAGGCTCATCATCGCCTCGCAGAACGTCTTCTCCATCTTGCGGGCGCGCTCGAAGATGCCCTCCTCCTGATAGAGGTTGAGCGTCGCGACGCCGGCGGCGGCAGCGAGCGGATGGCCGGAGTAGGTGTAGCCGTGGAACAGCTCGGGCAGGTGCTCGGCGCCCTGCATGTGCGTCTCGTAGATGCCCTTGCGGACCATCACACCCGACATCGGCACGGCGCCGTTGGTGACGCCCTTGGCGAAGGTGATCATGTCGGGAACGATGCCGTAGCGCTCGGCGGCGAAGGCATAGCCCATCCGGCCGAAGCCGGTGATGACCTCGTCGAGGATCAGCAGGATGCCGTGCTTTTCGGTGATCTCGCGCAGCTTCTGCATGTAGCCCTTGGGCGGCGGGATGCATCCCGTGGAGCCCTGCACCGGCTCGACGATGACGCAGGCGATGGTCGAGGCATCGTGCAGGCCGATCAGCCGGGTGAGCTCGTCGAGGGTCTCGAGGCCCCACTCCGGCTCGCCGATGGTGAACGCCTGCTTGGCCTTGTTGTAGGTCGTCGGCAGGTGGTCGACGCCGTACAGCATGTTGCCGAACATCTTGCGGTTGTTGACCATGCCGCCGACGGAGATGCCGCCGAAGCCGACGCCGTGATAGCCGCGCTCACGGCCGATGAAGCGCACGCGGGCGCCCTCGCCGCGGGCGCGGTGATAGGCGAGCGCCACCTTCAGCGCGGTATCGACCGCCTCGGAGCCCGAGTTGGCGAACAGCGCATAGTCGAGATCGCCCGGCGCCAGCATGGCGAGCTTGGAGCTGAGCTCGAACACCTGTGGCGTCGCGTACATGAAGGGCGGCGCGAAATCGAGCCGGCCGGCGGCTTCCTGGATCGCCTTGGTGATGGTGTCGCGGCCGTGACCGGCATTGACGCAGAACAGGCCCGAGGAGGCGTCCATCACCTTGCGGCCGTCGGGCGTGAAGTAGTGCATGTCCTTGGCGCCGGAGAACAGACGGGGCCGCTTCTTGAACGAGCGGTTCGGCGTGAAGGGCAGCCAGTAGGATTCGAGCTCGTTCGGCTTCATATCGAGCGGCGCCATCGGGGTCTCCTCTTTAAGGTCATCTGTGGGAATTGTTCGGGCCGACACTATCAGCGGCGCACCGGCCTGCAAAGGCGACAGACGCGGCCCTGTGGCGCAGCCGGACATGGGTCGGTGCGGACGGCGGCCCCCTGCCCGCTCGCGGTTGCTGCAGGAACCCCACCCGCGAAACCTCCGTTACTCGACCAAAGCACCAACGGAGGTTGCGTCATGAGCAAGGTTCGCGAATTCAACTTTTCGGCCAACCGCGTCGTCGTCACCTTCGACGACGGTGAAATGGAGATCGCGCAATTCAAGCGCCATCCGAACGGCGACGTGCAGATCGCCGCTCAGCGCGTCGGACACGCGGAGACCCCATCCGAGGTCCAAATGGTGGTTCGTAAATTCTTCGTCGACGAGTACGAGCACGCCTAGGTGCGGATGCGGGCTCGGCCCTGAAGACCGGGGTCAGTCCGAAGGACGTAACCGAGCGAAAACCTTCCTCGTCTCGCCATACATGGCCGCCAACCGCGCCCGCTCGAACAGGTTCCAGCCGCCACTATCGGCCAGCGTCAGTGCCAGCAATGCGGGATAGAGCGGCCGATCCACATAGCGGGCGGCCTCGGCCTGCGCGATCGGGGCCGCCACCGGCCAGGCGGCGAGCGAGGTGATCGACTGGTGCAGCGTGATCGCTTTCACCACCGTCAGTGTCGGCCCAGTGAACAGCCGCGCGGCGCCGGCCATGATCTCGGGCAGCTTGGCGTTGTCGTGGATGGGATAGCCCTTCGCCCGATCGAGCTTGAAGGCGCCGTCGGTCAGCGAGAACCAAGCGGGAAACTCGGCCGCGTAGACGGCCGTTGTCGGAAAGCCGAGCGCCGGCAACACGCGGCCCGCGAGCGCGCCCGAGCGAAAGCCGTGCCGGTGGTCGCGGCCTTTCGCCGGCTCCTTGGCGAGGTCGTGCAACAGCACGATCCACTCCTGCACGACATGCTCCGGCCCGGTCATCGCCTTGTACTCGTCGAGCCCCATCAGCGCGACCATCGCGACCGTGACGTGCCAGAGCGTCTTACCGTCGTCGTAGGAGGCCATGTGCCGCCAGCCGGGAATCACCGCCTCGATCTCGGCCATCCGTTCGGGCGTGTAGAACGCGCGCGCCTTCGCGATCAGGGCGTCCGTCGACGCGAGGCGGCCCGTCGTGATGTCGGCATCGAGCGCCTGCAGAAAGGACCAGACCCCAGGCAACCGTTCCGCGATCGGGCGGATCATGGTCGCGTGCGGCTGCGGCACCGACGCCCCGGCCGATTGAGCGATGGCGCCTCCGATCCAGGTGTGCAGCGTCGCAAGCACGCAAACGGGAAGCCACATCAACTTGCGACCGATGATGGCGGCGCCAAGGACTGTCCCACTCATCTTTGCCCCTCCAACTCTGGAGTTGATCGGGATATTATGCTTGATGACGTCCCGCGCCTTGCAATCGTTTTGCCACTCTGTGCCGGCCGAGCGAGTGAAGGAGGACTGGCGACTTGCGCGACCGCTCGTCCGCCGACCATCGGGGAACCCATGACGGACCTGCCACTGGCCCAAGACATCGATCTGCGTCGTGGTTTCCGCCGCGCGGGATCGACGCTTTTCTGGCTCTCGGCCAGCATCGTCGTCATGCTGTGGGTGGCGCAGAAGGCCGGCCTGATCGTGTTGGGGCCCTGGAACGGCGTCGTTGCCTTCGCCATCCTCTTCGTGGGCTTCTCGGCCTCCGGGGCGGCGCGCATGATCGGTCTCGCCCTCGAGACCATCTCCAAGTCGAGCCTCGCCACCGAAGGAGCCGCCCGGGTCTCGACCCTGATGGGCCGCCTCGGCTGGATGCCACGGCTGATCGTCGGCTTACTGCCGGGCGCGAGCCTGATCACCGTCGCCGATCTCATCGCCAGCGTCCGTGACGGCAGCTTCGCGGAAACCATGCGTTCCACCTTCCAGATGATCGGCGCGATCCTCGGGGGCGGCCTCCTCGGCATCGGCGCCGCGGCCGGTGGCTGGCGCTGGTCGAGCGGGGCGCAGCTCGTCGAGCTTCAGGTGTGGATCGTCGTCGCAGCAATCGGCATCGGAGTCCTGGTCAGCTTCCTGCTGGCCTCCCATTGGGTGGCGAAGGGCTTCATGCCGCCGCCCAAGGCTCGCGACGCTTGAGGCGCTGCGACGTGGGTCGAACGCGAGACGCAGCAGCCGGTTCGCCGGCGCACGGCTGGCGTCGGGGTGAGTCCCGCACGGAAATTGTAACTTTCCCCATTTTGCTCTAACGCTCCCCGCATGACGACGAAGGTCAAGATTTGCGGGCTCAGGACGGCCGAGACGCTCGAAGCCGCGCTGGCGGGCGGGGCGGATTACGTCGGGCTGGTGTTCTTCGCCCGCAGCCCACGCAACGTGTCCCTCGACGAGGCTGCAACGCTGGCCGCCATGGCGCGCGGACGCGCGAAGGTCGTGGCGCTGGTGGTCGATGCCGACGACGAGGCGCTGGCACGGATCGCGGCCGAGGTCCGGCCCGATCTCTTCCAGATGCACGGCGCCGAGACGCCTGGGCGCGTGGCCGAGATCAAGGCACGGCACGCCATCCCGGTGATGAAGGCGATCAAGGTCGAGACGGCGGCAGACGCTCGCGAGGCACTGGCGTTCAAGGGTGCAGCCGACCTGATCCTGTTCGACGCCAAGGCGCCCAAGGGGCTGGCCGGTGCACTGCCGGGCGGCAACGCGATCACGTTCGACTGGCGCGCGCTCGACGGCGTCGCGGCCGAGATCGGCGACTGGATGCTGGCGGGCGGACTGACGCCCGGCAACGTCGCCGAGGCGATCCGGTTGACCCAAGCGCCCGCCGTCGACGTTTCATCGGGAGTGGAGACCGCTCCCGGCGAGAAATGTACCGAGCTGATCCGCCGCTTCCTTGCCGCCGCCAAGGCGGGTAAAGGTGTCTGAGCATCCTGTCAGACGCCTTCCCTGCCCCCCACCCCCAACCCCTCCCCGCAAGGGGAGGGGCGAGCCGCCTGGATTTCTGTGACATGGCCAAGACGCCCACCACCCCGCCGCCGCCCAACAGCATGCGCACCGGCCCCGACGACCGCGGCTTCTTCGGACTGTTCGGCGGCCGGTTCGTCGCCGAGACGCTGATGCCTCTGATCCTCGACCTGGAGCAGGCCTACGAGGACGCCAAGGCAGACCCGAAATTCCATGCCGAGGTCGCCTTCCTGAACACGCACTACTCGGGCCGCCCTTCGCCGCTGTACCTGGCGAACAGGCTGACCGACCATCTCGGAGGCGCAAAGGTCTACTTCAAGCGCGACGAGCTCAATCACACCGGCTCGCACAAGATCAACAACTGCCTCGGCCAGATCCTGCTCGCGCGCCGGATGGGCAAGACCCGCATCATCGCCGAGACGGGCGCGGGCCAGCATGGCGTCGCCGTCGCCACCGTCTGCGCCAAGTTCGACCTGCCCTGCGAGATCTTCATGGGCGCCACCGACGTCGAGCGGCAGAGCCCGAACGTCGCCCGCATGAAGCTGCTCGGCGCCAAGGTCAACCCGGTGACCTCGGGAGCCGGCACGCTCAAGGACGCCATGAACGAAGCTCTTCGGGACTGGGTCAGCAACGTTCACGACACCTACTACATCATCGGCACGGCCGCGGGTCCGCACCCCTATCCGGCGATGGTGCGCGACTTCCAGTCGGTGATCGGCCGCGAGACGCGCGAGCAGATCATGGAGCGCGAAGGGCGGCTTCCCGATGCGCTCGTCGCCTGCATCGGCGGCGGCTCCAATGCCATTGGCCTGTTCCATCCCTTCCTCGACGACAAGGATGTGAAGATCTACGGCGTCGAGGCCGGCGGCCACGGCATCGAGGTGGAGAACGGCCATGCGGCGTCGATGACGGGCGGACGGCCGGGCGTGCTGCACGGCAACCGTACGTATCTGCTGCAGGACGGCGACGGGCAAATCCTGGAGGGCCACTCGATCTCGGCCGGTCTCGATTATCCCGGCGTCGGACCGGAGCACTCCTGGCTGAAGGACACGGGCCGCGTCACCTACGTGCCGGCGACCGACAAGGAGGCGCTGGACGCGCTGCAGCTCTGCACCAAGCTCGAGGGCATCATTCCCGCGCTGGAGCCCGCGCACGCGCTCGCCTACGTGTCCAAGCTCGCGCCGACGATGCCCAAGGACTCCATCCTGGTGATGAACCTGTGCGGCCGCGGCGACAAGGACCTGTTCACCGTCGCCAAGGCCCTGGGCATGAAGATCTAGAGTGGCGTCAGGGCCTGAGGGGCACACGAGCCGCGAGCAGGGATCGGGAAACGGGGGACTTGAGCTTTGACGCGGAAAGCCCTTGTATTGCCGCGTGCGTTCACGACATCGAGCGCGTGCCTCGGAGACTTCGACCCGCGATGACCACGACGTCCGCACCGCAAACCCGCCTCGCGCTCGTCGTCAACGGCGAGCCGGCCGAGGTTGCATCCGCGACCTTGGCAGCACTGCTGGACGAGATCGGATTTGCCGGGCTGAAGGTCGCGACCGCGGTCAACGGTGATTTCGTGGCCGAGCGGCGCAGGCCCGAGACCAGGCTCTCCGACGGCGACAGGATCGAGATCGTCGCTCCACGCCAGGGCGGCTGAGGCCGGCCGGGCTGGACGGCATGATGAATGGGCCGCGATGACGGACAGACGATGACAGCAAGCACCGACAAACCCAATACCGGTCCGCATGCCGGCGACCCGGTGGCGCTGTACGGCGTGCAGGTTGCCTCGCGCCTGCTCCTCGGCACTGCGCAATATCCCTCGCCGCAGGTTCTGGCCGACGCGGTGAAAGCGTCCCACTGCGGCATCGTCACCGTGTCGCTGCGCCGCGAATCCGCGCGTGCCAAGTCCGGCCAGGGCTTCTGGCAGTTGATCCGCGATCTCGGCGTGCGCGTGTTGCCCAATACCGCTGGCTGCCGGACGGCCAAGGAGGCGATCACCACGGCCGAGATGGGCCGCGAGTTGTTCGGCACCGAATGGGTCAAGCTCGAGGTGATCGCCAACGACGACACGCTGCAGCCCGACTTGTTCGGCCTCGTCGAGGCGGCGGGTGAGCTGACAAAGCGCGGCTTCCAGGTGTTCCCCTACACCACCGAGGATCTGGGCGCCGCCGAACGGCTGCTCTCGGCGGGATGCGAGGTGCTGATGCCCTGGGGTGCGCCGATCGGAACCGGGCTCGGTCTCAACAATCGCTACGGTTTGCGGACGATGCGCGCCTATTTTCCCGGCGTGCCCCTGATCGTGGACGCGGGCCTCGGCGCGCCCTCACATGCCGCCGAAGCCATGGAGATGGGCTACGACGCGGTGCTGCTCAACACCGCCGTGTCCAAAGCCGGCGATCCCATCGGCATGGCGCGCGCCTTCGCGCTGGCGATCGAAGCCGGAAGGGCCGCGTCCAAGGCCGGACTGATGGAGCCGCGCGACATGGCCCAGCCGTCGACGCCCGTGGCCGGCACCCCGTTCTTCGGCCTTGGAAGCGCCTCATGACCCCCGCTGCGTCAAAGCCTGCCCTGCTGAGCCCGTTCTACCCGATCGTTCCGGATCTCCCCTGGCTCGAGCGCATCCTGCCGCTCGGCGTGAAGACCGTGCAGCTCCGCCTCAAGGACGCCGCCCCCGCCGAGGTCCGCCGCCAGATCCGCGCCGCCCGCGAGAGCGCGGCCCGGACCGGCTGCACGCTGATCGTCAACGACTACTGGCGCGAGGCGATCGAGGCGGGCTGCGAGTGGGTGCATCTCGGCCAGGAGGATCTGGCCGATGCCGACGTCGTCCGGATCAAGGCCGCGGGGCTCAAGCTCGGCCTCAGCACGCACAGCCCCGAGGAGCTGGAGATCGCGCTCGCCGCCAAGCCGGACTACGTCGCGCTCGGCCCGATCTGGGAGACGCGGCTGAAGGCGATGAAGTGGGCGCCGCAGGGCCTCGAACGGGTGCGGGCCTGGAAGCAGAGGATCGGCGCCCTCCCCCTCGTCGGCATCGCCGGTATCACGCTGGAGCGCGCGCCCTCGGTGCTCGAGGCCGGCGCCAACTCCTGCGCGGTGATCACGGATTTCATCACCCATGCCGATCCCGAGGCCCGTATCCGCCAATGGCAAGCATGGGCCGACAAGGCCGCTGAACGAGGGTAGGTTGCACTTCTTTTACAAGGCATTGACACTCCATCTTAATTGTCGACGTGAATCCGGCACTGGTTTGTGACAGTGTTCGGCGGTATGCGGTTCGAGGTCTCCTCGAACTCCGGTGCAAGTTCATCTTCATGTCCTTCCGCCTTCATCCACACGAGCCCGTCGCAAAGGGCATCCGCCGGGTGCTGCTTTCGCAGATCAATGCCGCCGAGAAGCGATTGGGCAAACAAGGCGGCACTCCGGAGGCCGTGCACGAGGCGCGCAAGAGCTTCAAGCGCATCCGCGCGACGTTACGGCTCACCCGCTCCGGCATCGGTGAAAAGACGTTCCAGCGCGAAAATGCGGCGTTCAGGGACATCGCGGCCAAGCTGGCCGGAGCCCGCGACCGGCACGTCCTGCTTCAGACCGCATTGGGGCTAGCCGACGCCGCTGAGGCGGAAGGCGCGGCGGGAGAGAGCAAATCGCTGGCGTTGGCGGTGGCAGAGCTGACGAAAGCTCTACAGGCGCCGGAAGGCCAGGGTGCGGAGAACGGCGCGACGAGCCGGAGGCTCACCAGCGCGCGTCACGCGCTCGCTGCCGCACGCAAGCGATTGCGCCGATTGCAGGTCGAAGGGGACGGCTTCGAACCGCTCGCCAAGGGTCTGCGGCTGACCCAGCGCGAGCTGATCGCCAACATGGACGAGGCGCTGAAGACGGGCACCGACGAAGCCTTTCACGAGTGGCGCAAGGCGGTCCAGCGGCACTGGCGGCATATGAAGCTGCTGACCGAGGCCTGGCCCGCGTTGTTCGAGGCCCGTGCGGCGACCGCGCGCGAGCTGTCGCAAGTGCTCGGCGACGACCACGACCTTTCGATGCTGATCGCGTTCGCCGGGGATCGCGACCGCAGCGGATTGAGCGAGCGGATGGCTGGCGAAGTCGACGCCGCCTGCCGGGCAAGGCAGACAAAGCTGCGCGCAGCCGCCGCCAGCCTCGGGGCGCGTCTCGCGGCTGACCGCCCGAAAGACCTCGCGCGGCACGTCGCTGCACTGTGGGCGGCGGCCGCCGTCGGCACGAATTCCGAACGGCCGACACTGCCTACGGACTGACCGTGTCTCAGCCCGAGACGCCGCGCGGGCCTCGCCCCTCGTCGGCCGGCTCCGCCCGCCGCGCGCACTCGGCCGCGATCATGAGCAAGACCCCCGAAACGCCGAACGCCGCCATGAACCAGGGCTGCCACATGCCCCACGAGAACGCCGCCATCGCCGCCGATGCAACGAACGTCGCCAGCGCGAAGGGCTGCTTGGCCGGCGCCAGCCGCCCGATCGCGAGCAGGATCGACAGGCCAGCCACACACAACAGCACGGCACCGACGGCGCCGAGCTCGTACCAGGTCTGCACGTAGACATTGTGCGAGTGCGTACCGGTCCGTCGCGGATACTCGTGATCCACCGGCTGCTCGTGCTTGGCGCGCGCATCGCGCCTCTTGCCGGACTCGATGCCGATGCCAAGCAACGGCGCCTTTGGAATCTGCTCGGCGGTGTAGCCCCAGATGATGATCCGGTGACGTGCCGACATCGGGATCGACTTGTTCAGATAGAGCTTCTCCGTCTCATAGGCATGTGACGCGAGCGGAATGACCAGCAGGGTCGAGACCACCCAGGCGATGGCAACCAGCGCCAGCGTCAGGCCGCGCCACCACACTGCCGTCACGGCCGCCACCAGCGACAGTGCCAGGGCAATCTCGGAGGTCTCGTGCTGCGATCGGGCCAGCGTCGCCACCGTCAGCGCCAACAGTGCCGCCGTCGCGACCCAGCGACGCGTGCGGGTGCCGAGGAGCCCACCCCTGGCGCACATCAGCAGTACCGGCCACAGCGCCAGCGTCAGCAGCCCGATGCTGCGGTTGGAGATGTAGAGATAGACGTCGGAAACGACGCCACCTTCGAGGTGCTGGATATGCTTGACGTCAGGGCGGGTGAACGGCAGCAGGTTGTAGACCGTTCGCTTGACGAGATGCGCGCTGTACTCCTCGACCATCAGATAGATCAGCGCCACCGTGAAGCCGGTCAGCACGGAGGTCGCGAGGCGGCGCAGGCTCTCGTCCGGAAGTCGCGGCAGCCCGCGCCGCACCAGCCACACGGCCATCACGACGACGAGGAACAGCAGGGCCTTGCCGAGCGCGTCGAGCCGAACATCCGACCACAGGCTGTTGAGCAGCAGATAGCCCGAGAACAGCAGAACCAAGACCATCGGCGGGCGACTGAAATCTGTCCAGAGGGCACGCTGCCGATAAGGCGCACCGATCGCCAGGACTGCCGGAACCAGTGCCAGCAGCAGCAGCATGAAGGGCGAGGCGCGCGGAAATATCAGCACCACCGCCAGCGCGACACCGGCGATACCGGCGCCGGCCGCGAGCAGCGGGCTGTCATCGGCCGAGCCGAGATGCCCCTTGAAGGTATCCTGCGTCATGCGCCTCCTGCCGGACCATAACGGCGACGCCTTTGATCCGCGGTCACGACCATCGTCACTATCGCGGAGCACGGGCACGGTCAAACCGGTGATTGCACACCCCTTCGCGCACTGCTACCCCGACCCGCAAGACCAACCGATCCAGATCGGCGCGACAAGCGTAGCCGCGCATGGCGACGTTTCGGCCCTCCACACGACGGACCCCCATGACCGACAGCCTGATGCACGCTTCGACGGCCGGCACGCCCAGCCACCTGCCCCCGGACCATCCGGCGGTGGCGCATGGCCGCGTCGGCGTGCTGCTGCTCAATCTCGGCACGCCGGACGCCACCGACTACTGGTCGATGCGGCGCTACCTCAAGGAATTCCTGTCGGACCGCCGGGTCATCGAGGAGCCGCGCTGGAAATGGTGGCCGATCCTCAACCTGATCATCCTCTCGGTGAGGCCCGGACCCAAGGGCCGCGACTACGACAAGATCTGGAACAAGGAGCGCAACGAGGGCCCGCTGAAAACGATCACGCGCGGGCAGGCTGAGCAACTCGCCGCGCGCCTCGCCGGCAGCGAAAACCCCGGCGATGCCAAGGTGGTCGTCGACTGGGCGATGCGCTATGCGAGCCCGAACACGGCGAGCCGCCTGGAAGCGCTGCAGCAGGCCGGTTGCGACCGGATCCTGCTGGTGCCGCTCTATCCGCAGTATGCCGCCGCCACCACGGCGACGGCCTGCGACCAGGCCTTCCGCGCGCTGATGGAGATGCGCTGGCAGCCGGCGATCCGCGTCGCGCCCGCCTATCACGACGATCCCGCCTACATCGAGGCGCTGGCGAAATCCATCACCGCCCAACTCTCGGCGCTGCCGTTCCAGCCCGAGCGGATCATCGCCACCTTCCACGGCATGCCGCAGAAATACCTGGAGGCCGGCGATCCCTATCATTGCGAGTGCATGAAGACTTCGCGTCTCGTCCGCGAGACGCTCGGCATCCCGAAGGAGCGTTGGCTGACCACGTTCCAGTCCCGCTTCGGCAACGATCCCTGGCTGCAGCCCTACACCGACAAGACCGTCGAGCGACTGGCCAAGGAAGGCATCAAGCGGCTGGCTCTGGTGGCGCCCGGCTTCTCGGCCGATTGCCTGGAGACGCTGGAGGAGCTCGACGTCGAGAACCGGGAGATCTTCGAGTCGAACGGCGGCGAGCAGTTCGCCTACCTGACCGCGCTCAACGACACCCCCGAAGGTATCGACGTGATCGAGGCCGTGGTGCGAAGGGAGTTGATGGGCTGGGTGTAGGGCTGTCGCGCGATCTCGCCCAGCCCGTCCGCCGTGACATGCGGAAATTATAATTTCAGATCAATGCTTAACGGGCCTTTCATTAACCGACCATTTTCAGTTGCGACACTACATGTCGATGATTGCCCGTGTCGCTCTCACAAAGGATGGTCAGATCATGCCTCTCTTCGGCGGTCTCGAGGTGCTCGGCGTCCTGCTGGTGCTGCTCGCTGTGTTCGTGCTGTGGTCGACGATCAAGGTCGTTCCGCAGGGCTACAACTACACGGTCGAGAACTTCGGCCGCTACACGCGCACGTTGACACCCGGGTTGCATATCCTGATCCCGGTGATGGAACGCGTCGGCCACCGCGTCAACGTCAAGGAGCAGGTGATCGACATCCCCTCCCAGGACGTGATCACGCGCGACAACGCGATGGTCACGGTCGACGGCGTCGCCTTCTACCAGGTGCTGAACGCCGCCAAGTCGGCGTATGAGGTCGACAACCTGCAGAACGCCACCATCAACCTGACGATGACCAATATCCGCACCGTCATGGGCTCGATGGACCTCGACGAACTGCTCTCCAATCGCGACCAGATCAACGCCCGCCTGTTGCAGGTGGTCGACGCGGCGACCGAGTCGTGGGGCGTCAAGGTCACGCGCATCGAGATCAAGGATATCGCCCCGCCGCGCGACCTCGTCGACTCGATGGCCCGCCAGATGAAGGCCGAGCGCGAGAAGCGGGCGCAGATCCTCGAATCGGAGGGCCTGCGTCAGGCAGCGATCCTGAAGGCCGAGGGCGCCAAGCAGGCCGTCGTGCTCGAGGCCGAGGGCCGCAAGGAGGCCGCGTTCCGCGACGCCGAGGCGCGCGAGCGGTTCGGCCTCGCCGAAGCCGAAGCCACCCGCATGGTGTCGGACGCGATCGCCAAGGGCAACGTGCAGGCGATCAACTACTTCGTCGCCAACAACTATATCAAGGCACTGGAGGCGCTCGCCAAGTCTCCGAACCAGAAGATCCTGATGATGCCGCTGGAAGCCTCGTCGGTGATCGGCTCTCTGGCGGGTCTCGCCGAGATCACCAAGGAAGCCTTCGGCAAGGACGGTGCATCGGTCCCACCGCCGCCGGCTCGCCGGGGCTCGAGCAGCGTGCCGCAGGCGTGATTCGGGAACCAGTGCCGCAAACTGAGCACGAGGACACCTGAAATGCCGTCCCTGACAAGCATGCTGACGACACTGGGGCCGTGGAGCTGGCTGGTGGCCGCGGTGTTGCTGCTGGCGCTAGAGACCGTGGTTCCCGGCGTCCACTTCCTGTGGTTCGGTCTCGCCGCCGCGGTCGTCGGTGTGCTTGCGATCGCGCTCGGTGCGGCGGGATACGGCGCGGTGTTCGGCTGGCCGATCCAGGTGATCGCGTTCGCGGCGCTGGCGGTGATGGCGGTGTTCTTTGTGCGCCGCTGGGCCAATCCCGCGCACAATGCCAGCGATCTGCCGGACCTGAACTCGAGGGCGGCGCAATACGTCGGCCGCACGTTCGTCGTCGCCGAGACGATCGCCGGTGGACGCGGGAAGATCACGGTCGGCGACAGCCTGTGGGCGGCGGAAGGCCCCGACCTCGACATCGGAGCCCACGTCAGGGTGACGGCGACGAAGGGCACGGTGCTCGTGGTCGAGCCGATCTAGGGCGGGGATACTAGGCCTGGGGCTTGCCGCCGGCCGCCTGCAGCCGGCCGCGGGCGAAGGCGAAGTAGACACCGACCAGAGTCAAGGCGATGCCGTACCAGGTCACCGTGTATTCGAGGTGCTTGTTGGGGAGTTGCAGCAGCGTGCCGCCGCCCTTGGGCCAGCCACCGGGATTGGCGGGCTCGGCGACGGCATCGAGGTAGACCGGCAGCACCTTGGGCGAATTGCCCGCCATGGCGGCAATGTCGCGCCAATACCAGAAGTTGCGCGCGGGATCGTTCGCGGGAACGAAAGCCGCCTGCGCCTCGGGCTCACGCACGAGACCCACCACCTCGGCCTCGCCGGCCAGTTGACCGTCGGCGCGCCGGGCCGGATCGCGCAAGGCGTCCGGCACGAAACCGCGATTGACCATCAGCGTACTGTCGTCCATCAGTGTCAACGGCGTGAACACCAGCACGCCGGAGCCGAGGCGCGGGTGGGGCGCATAGACGTAGCGCTCGCCGTCGTGGCGGAACCGGCCCCGTACCCGCACCCGCGTGTATGGCGCGAGCTTCGCCAGCTCCGGTCCAATGGAGACCGAGCGCGGCGCCTGTCCCGCGCGCTGGTCCATCTCGCGCTGCAGCCCATCCTTCCACGCCTTGCGCTGGAGTTGCCACGTGCCGAGCCCGATCAGCACGGCAAGGGCTGCGGCCGTGACCAGAGTCGGCCACACCAGTCGCGCCTGCCTGATCCGATCCAGCATCAGACGTCGCCGCGGGGCTTGACGGCGAGGCGGCCCTCCTCGGCCTTGTTGTGATACTGCAGCGCGATCAGCGTCGCCTTGAGCACCCGCAGCAGACCGAGCGCCAGCATCGGCGTGCCGACCCCCCACATAAAGACGTGCACCCACACCGGCGGCTCGAGTTTGAATTCGACGATCAGCGCACCGCCGAGCACCAGGAATCCCAGGATGAAGATGGCGAACACGGCCGGGCCGTCGCCGGAATCGACGAACCTGTAGTCGAGTCCGCAAGCCGGGCAGGTCTCGCGCACGATCAGCAGTCGCTTGAACAGCGATGCGCCGCCGCAGCGGGGGCAGCGGCAGGTGATCCCGGTTGCGAGCGGGCTCTGGAGCGGAGGCGGGGATGGCACATCATTGAGCATGGCGGATATATGCGCTGCGACCGGCCGCACCTCAAGCCGGTTGTCCGGCGTGTCGCAGCCCTTCCGGCCGTATACGTGAATGGGGGCCGGATCGCTCCGGCCCCCATCCGTGGTTTCGAGCTGTCGAGTACTCGCGATCAGGCGTGGAACTCGAAGTCGAAGGCGGTCAGGTTGCCGGCGTCGAAGTTGTCGAGCACGATCTCGCTGTCGCCGACGGTGATGACGGTGTTGGCGCCGTCCTGGGTGATCTGCAGGTCGTCGATGCTGTCGACATCCGCGAACTGCGAGAGGTCGATGACATCCTGGTCGGCCTGGCTGAAGTCGGTGACGTGGTCGACGCCGCCGCCCTGCTCGAACACGAACTTGTCGGCCTCGGTCCCGCCGGTCAGGATGTCGTTGCCGACCCCGCCCTTCAGCACGTCCTCGCCCTGCCCGCCGCGAAGGATGTCGTTGCCCTCGCCGCCAGCGACCGTGTCGTTGCCCTGTCCGCCGGCCACGAAGTCGTTGCCCTTGCCGCCGTCGAGCTTGTCGTCGCCCTGCTGGCCACGCATGGTGTCGTTGCCTTCACCACCGGTCATCAGGTCGTTGCCCTGTCCGCCGGCCATCAGGTCGGCGCCCTTGCCGCCGTCCATCGAGTCGCGGCCGTCGCCACCGAGCATCTGGTCGTTGCCGGCATCGCCGAACAGCTGGTCGTTGCCCTCGCCGCCGTCGATGCGGTCGGTCCCGTCACCGCCGCGAATGACATCGGCACCCTTCTCTCCGAGCAGCGTGTCGTTGCCGGCCCCGCCCTCGATCGAGTCGTTGCCGTCGCCGCCGCGGGCCACGTCGTTGCCGTCGCCGCCGAGCAGCGTGTCGTTGCCGGCCTCGCCGTTGAGCTGGTCGTTGCCCGCTCCACCCTCGAGACGGTCGGCGCCCTCGCCACCCTCGAGCGTGTCGGCTCCGTTGCCGCCGAGCAGCGTGTCGTTGCCGGCGCCGCCGATCAGGCTGTCTTCGCCGTTGCCGCCATCGAGCTGGTCGTTGCCAGCGTCGCCGACGAGCACGTCCTTGCCCTCGCCGCCGCGCAGCGTGTCGGCGCCTTCACCGCCGAAGATCGTGTCGTCGCCACCGCGGCCGAACACCTCGTCGTTGCCGCCCTCGGCGAAGATGATGTCGTCCTCGATGTTGGAGCCGGCGAAAACGTTGTTGCCGTTGTTCAGAGTGGTCTCGATAGCCATGGTCGTCTCCTGTTGGGGTGAAGTGGATGGGGGGATGGACTGTCTTGTCTCGTTTGCTTCCACCGTCCGGCCCGTCGGGCTCGTCCCGGTTGGTGATTGCAAGATGCCGTAAACCATCTTCCCCGCCTGTTCCGGTTGGAACAGGAAGGTGTTCCGGCCGGAACAGGGCGATCCAGGCTCGCCGCAGGCGTGGAAAGACGATCTGACGCCGGCCGATCAGGGGCGCTTGGAGCGGAGGATGTCGCGCATCCAGGTCGGCACCAGCAGGCCGAGGCAGAAGAAGCGGGCCGCGTGGTGGGCGCCGACGAACGCCGCGTCGAGGCCGAGCGCGAGCGCCATGATCGCCATCATGTCGACGCCTCCCGGCGCATAGGCGAACCAGACCTGGGCCACGGGCACGCCGATCATGAGCGCAACCGGCCAGGCACAGGCCAGCGAGACACCGGTGCCGATGGCGACGGAGCCGAGACCGGCCAGCAGCGTGTCCTTCAGCATGTTGCGATCCATGCCGATCATGTTGGTGCCGACGATGGTGCCGGTGACGACAAAGCACGGCAGCAGCACCCAGCCGGGCAGCACGTCGGACTGCCAGCCCGAGCCGTACAGCACCGCGCCGCCGAACATCGCGCCGAACATGAACGGTGCGGGGAACTTGATCCGCCGCATCAGCAGAATGCCGGCGACCGCGAACGCGATCAGCGTGATCAGCTCGACCGGCGTCGTCGTCGGCAAGGCGGACAGGCGCGGATTGGGCGGCGGACCGTGCCCGCCGATGGCCAGCAGCATCGGCGCCACGATCACCATCATCACGAGACGGAACACCTGGATGATGACGACCCGGGCCTTGTCGCACTCGCACTGATCCGACAGCGCCAGCACGAGCTGCATGTTTCCGGGAATGCCCGACAGCCGCGCCGTCGCCCTGTCGTATCCGTGCACGCGCTCGAGATACCAGGCGATGGCGTTCAGCGTCAGGAAGATCGAGATCACGAGCCCGATCACGCCCGCCGGCCAGCGCCACAGCATAGCGATGGTGGCCGGTGTCACGGTCGCCCCGATGCTGGCGCCGAGCACGGAGAACGCGGTGTTGCGCACCGGTAGCGGCATCGCCATCGGCACGCCGGCGAGCGCGCTGATGCCGACGAAGATCGCCGCCCCCGTCAGCCAGCCGGCCGGGAAGCCGAGGCTGGCGAACAGAAGGCCGCCGCAGCCGCCGATGGCGAGCGTCACGGCGAGCCGCTTCAAGGTGGCGGCGTCGAAACCATCGATCACGCGGTGGGCTCCGGTCCGACGGGCTTCAGGATGGCGAGCGCATCGGCGGCGACGACTCCATGGCCCGTCGCGCCGACAAACAGCGGATTGACGTCCAGCTCGGCGAGACTGTCGCGCAGATCCCAGGCGAGGCGAGCCACCTTGACGAGACAGCCGGCCAGCGCCTCGACATCGGCTGGCGGGCTGCCGCGATAGCCGTGGAACAAGGGCGCGGACTTCAACTCGGCGATCATCTCGCGCGCCGTCTCGATGCCGAACGGCGCGATGCGGTAGGTGACGTCCTTCATCACCTCGGCCGTCACGCCCCCCATGCCCAGCGCAATCGCGGGTCCAAAGCTCGCATCGTTGACGACGCCGATCAGCGTTTCGATGCCCCGCGCCATCTCGGCGACGACGACGCCTTCGATCCGGGCGGACGGCATCGCCTTGCGTGAGCGCCCGGTGACGTCGAGGATGGCGGCGGCCAGCTCCGCATGGGTGGCGATGCCGAGCCTGACGCCGCCTATGTCGGACTTGTGGGCGATGTCGGCCGAGACGATCTTGACCGCGAACGGCGGCTTCAGGTGTCCAGCGAGATCGAGCGGATCGCCGCCCGGCGGCACCAGCACCTCGCGCGTGACGGGAATGCCGTAGTGGGCGAGCAGCTGCTTGCTCTCGAGCTCGGTTAGGGTGCCTCTGAATTCCCCTCCCCCTTGTGGGGAGGGGTTAGGGGTGGGGGGGATGGCAGAACGGCCGCTGGCGTGGGGATTCCCCCCGCCCCCTCCCCCCAGCGGGGAGGGGAGTGATGCGTCAGCATCCGCCCGCAACCGAGGCAGCAACCGTTCCCGGTCGAGGCTGAACCGCGTCAGCTTGGCCATCGCGGCGGCCATGCGCGGCGGGGTCGGCACGATCGGAACGCGGGCTTCCTCCAGCACGGCATAGGCCGGCTCCGACTTCGAGCGCCGCCCCGACCACACCAGCGTCACCGGCTTGTCGGTGCGCGCCGCCGCCGCCGCGATCGCCTTGGCCGCCAGCAGCGCGCCCGCGCCGGGGATCGAGGCCAGCATCAGCACCACCTGGTCGATGCCCGGATCATCGAGCACGATCGAGATCGCTTGCGTCAGAATGTCCATGTTGTTGAACACGCCCGCGGTGACGTCGGCCGGGTTCTCGACCGAGCCGAACGACGGGATGATCCTGGACAACGCGTCGTGCGTGGATTTGGCGAAGCCGGGGAACACCAGCCCGCCCTGTGTCGCGCGGTCGGCGAATACGATGCTGGAGCCGCCGGAAATCGACAGCACGCCGACGCGCGGCCCCTTCGGCAGCCGACCCTGCGCGACCAGCTTGGCGATGTCGGTGATCGGTTCGACGTCGTCGACCTCGATCAGACCCGCCTGCTTCAGCGCCGCGCGCCACAGGTCCGTCGAGCCGGTCATGTTGGCGGTGTGCGAGGCTGCGGCCTTCGCTCCCTGCTCGGTGACGGCGCTCTTCCAGATCAGTACCGGCTTGCCCGTCTCCAGTGAGCGGCGGCCGACCTCGAGGAACCGTCGCGCATCTGGCGTACCTTCGAGCAAGCCGAACGCCATGTCGGTGCCGGGATCGTCGAGCATGGCGCCGATCAGCTCGGGCATGGTCACGTCGGTCTCGTTGCCGGTCGAGACGCAGATTCGGAAACCGGCGCCCTGCTGCTCCGACAGATTGACGATGCCGAAGCCGAAGCCGCCGGACTGGAACGCGCCGCTGACCGTGCCCGGACGCAACTCGGTCTCCTCGGCGAGACTTCCGAACACCGCCCACACCCGCGACTGCATGACGAGCATGCCCTGGCAGTTCGGCCCGATCAGGCGGATGCCGGTCTCGCGCGCCGCCGCCAGCAGCTCGGCCTCGAGCTTGCGGCCCGGCGCGCCCGCCTCGCGGAATCCTGCCGTCAGGATGATCGCCACGGAGATGCCGGCCTCACCCGCGTCGCGCACGGCGGCGGGCGCGGCAGCGGCCGGCACGGCGATAATGGCGAGGTCGCACGGCCCGTCGATCGCCTTGGCCGTAGGGTAGCATGTCCAGCCCGCGATCTCCGGATACTTCGGGTTCACCGGATAGACGCCGCCCTTGTAGCCGGCGTTGCGTAGCGCCCGCAGCGGATGCCCGCCGATCCGCGTCGGGTCCGCCGAGGCGCCGATGATGGCGATGCCACGGGGATCGAAGGCCCTGGCTAAGGTCATGTCTGGCGGCCTCGGGATGGGGCGCTGAGTGCGCACGGACGGAACGACGGCGCAGGCTAACCAAATTCCGCCGTCCGGTTCAACGCTCGCCGTCGGGCGACACCTATGCCGCTGCCGTGTAAGGTGCAGCGCAGACGCATCGACGCCACCGACGAAACGAGGGTTCATGACGCCGACCGTTTTCAAGGCCACCATCCCCGTGCACCTGGAATGCCCCGAGCCGATGCGCTCGGCGGTGGAGTATGTGCTGGCGGGCGAGTACGAGAGCGGCTTCGACGGGGCGGGCCTCGATATCCTCGACATCGGTGCCAACGTCGGCTCGTTCGCGGTGTGGGCCAACCTGCGCTGGCCGGCGAGCCGCATCGCCAGCTACGAGCCCAACCCCGGCACGTTCGCACTCCTGAAACGTAACACCGGGCACCTGCCGAACGTGACCGCCGTCAACGCCGCGCTGTTCCCCGGCGCGCGTGCCAAGGAGCCCTATTTCGCGCGCTTCGACGGCGACGGCGAGGGCGGGCTCGCGCGTTATGCCGGCGACACCTTCGAAAAGCACGCATTGGGCCGCATGGTCGAGGTCGACGTGATCGATCCCGCGACGCTGACATCGGCCGACATCGTCAAGATCGACATCGAGGGTGGCGAGGGCGAGGTGCTGGCGGCGCTCGATCTGTCGCGCACGTCACTGGTGCTCGGCGAGTTCCAGAACCGCGCCAACCGGAAGGTGATGCAGCAGGTTCTGGCTAAGGATTTCGAGGCGATCCTCGACGAGGAATGCCCCTGGGACCCGATCCTCGACTACATGGACTACAAGCGCGAACTGATCGGCGACGTCTACGGCCGCATGTTCTACGCGCGGCGCGGCCAGACGAAGCTCATGCGGCGGGCCTGAATCACGCGAAATCGCTGCTAGCGGATATCTTCCCTGCCGAAATCGCGGGCCTCAATGCCCGGCACCGGGTTAAACTGGCAGCAAAGACAAGACGCGGGAGGACACCTTGGACCAGATCACCTCGATTGCGGGGCAGGTCGCCGTCGTCACCGGCGGCACGGCCGGTATGGGCCACGCGGCCTGCCTGCGGTTCGGCGCCGAGGGGGCCAAGGTCGCCGTGATCGGCCGCACGCCGGAGAAGGGCCACGCCGTCGTCAAGGAGATCACGGACGCGGGCGGCACCGCGATGTTCGTCCAGGCCGAATGCGCCGACGAGGGCGAGGTGAAAACCGCCGCCAAGAAGGTGCTGGACACCTGGGGGCGCGCCGACATCCTGGTCAATACCGCCGGCGGCTTCATCGATGCGCCGCCGCTGGAGCAGGTGACGCATGCGGGCCTGCACCACAGCTTCGACTGGAACGTGACCGCCAAGTTCCTGATCACCAAGGAACTGGTGCCGGCGATGAAGGCCAACAGCTACGGCCGGATCGTCAACATCTCCTCGGTCGCGGGACGTACCGCGCGCTCCGGCTCGTCGATCGAATACTCCCTCAACGAGGCGGCGATCCTCGGGTTCACGCGGCGCCTCGCCGTCGAGCTGGCGCCGTTCGGGATCACTGTCAACGCGATCGCGCCCGGCCTCGTCAACACGCCGCGCGTGCGCCGTCATTCCGAGGACGAGTTGGCCAAGCGCGCGCAGTCGATCGCCGTCGGCCGGCTCGGGAGACCCGAGGAGCTGGCGCACGCGATCTGGTATTTCTGCACGCCAGGTGCCGGCTTCACGACGGGCGCGGTGCTCGACGTGAACGGCGGAAATTGGATGGGGTGAGATCAAATCCAGAAGGCCGGTGTCCCGGACGCAGCGCGTAGCGCGGAGATCCGGGATCTTCACCCGCCAGATTGCGGTAAGGGTCCCGGCTCCGCGTCGCGCTCCGCGCCACTCCGGCCGGGAAAACGCAAGTGGGAAAATGTCGTGAAAGCTTCCACCGAGACGAACACGTCCGAAGCCACCGCCCGCGACGTGCCGATCATCGATGTCGGGCCGCTTCTGGCAGACGCACCCGGCGCGCTGGAGCAGGCCGCGCGCGCGTTTAAGCGCGCCTGCACCGAGATCGGCTTCTTCTTCATCGTCAACCACGGGCTCGATCCGGCCCTCGTCGAGCGCTCGTTCGCGGCCTCGCGCGAGCTGTTCGCGCTACCGGCCGACGCCAAGCTCGCGGTGCGGATGAACGAGCACCAGTGCGGCTTCCAGCCGTCCAAGGTGGCGATGCAGACCACAGGTCTCGGCGACGGATCGGCGGTCAAGGCCAACGCCAACGAGGCGTTCAAGTACGCGCACGACCTGCCGCCCGGCCATCCCGATCATCGCGGAACGAAACGCTTCATCGGGCACAACCGATGGCCGGAGGGGCTGTCCGAAGCCTCGCACGCCGTGCTGCAGGACTATCTCGAAACCTTCGACGCGCTCGGCCGGCGGCTGCTGCCCATGGTCGCCGTTGCGCTCGGTGTGACGCCCGATCATTTCGATGCGGCGTTCGCCGAGACGAGTTCGGTCGTCCGTCTCGCGTGGTATCCGGTGCTGCCGGTCGACGAGGACCAGTTCGGCAGCCGGCCGCATACCGACATGTCGTTCCTGACCATGATCCCGCCGGCGACCGCGCCCGGCCTGCAGATCCTGCTGCGGGACGGCACCTGGATCGACCAGCCGCACGTGCCCGGCGGCATCGTCGTCAACACCGGCATGGCGCTGCGCCGGTGGGCCAACGACCGCCTGATCGCGACGCCGCATCGCGTGCTCGCCTCCAAGACCGGCGACCGCTTCTCCAACATCTTCTTCTTCTACCCCTCCGTCGACGCCGTGATGACACCGATCGCGGCGCCGGAGACCGCGCCGAAACACGCCCCGATCACGTTCAGCCAGCACCACGCGCAGTACGCCACGGCGAACTTCGCGTATGCGGAGAGGAAGGCGGGAGTGCCCGTATGACGACATCGTTCACCCATCTCACGTCGATCCGCGGACAGGTCGCGGTGGTCACCGGCGGCACGGCCGGCATCGGAGCCGGCTGCACACGGCGGTTCGCGCGTGAGGGTGCGACCGCGATCGCGCTCGGCCGCGACGCGGCGAAGGGCGAGGCGATGGTGGCCGAGCTCAGGGCCGAGGGCCATGACGCGCACTTCCTCGCCTGCGACTGCGCCGACGAGGCCGAGGTCGATGCCACCAGCAAGGCCATCCTCGACCGCTGGGGCCGTGTCGACATCCTCTGCAACATCGCCGGCGGCTGGATCGAGCACCCGCCGATCGAGGAGGTGACCAACGCGGCCCTGCATCACAGCTTCGAGTGGAACATCGTCTCCAAGGTGCTGATCACGCAGCGCTTCGTGCCGGCCATGAAGGCCAACGGCTACGGCCGCATCGTGATGATGTCGTCGACCACCGGCCGGCGTGGCCGCATGGGAGCAGCACTCCAGTATTCGACCATGCAGGCCGGCACCATCGGCCTGACGCGGCGCCTCGCGGTGGAGCTCGCGCCCTACGGCATCGCCGTCAACTGCATCGCGCCCGGCACCACCCTGACGCCGCGCGCCCGCCGCCACAGCGACGAGCGACTCGCCGCGACCGCCCGCACGATCCCCGTCGGCCGGCTCGGCACCGAGGACGAACTGGCGCATGCCATCTGGTACCTCTGCACCCCCGGCGCCGGCTTCACCATCGGCGCGGTGCTCGACGTCAACGGCGGCAACTGGACGGGATGATCGCTCCCCTCCCGCTCGGGGGGAGGCGATCGCAATCGAGGGACACCGCCCACGCTTGACGCCGCATCCCCACCGGCACATATCCAAGCGCGGCCCTTTTCAGGGCCGTTCTCATGTCGAACAGCCGGGGAAGCCTCACCATGTCCGAGACCAAGCACGCGCATGTCCTGATCCTCGGCTCGGGCCCGGCCGGCTACACCGCCGCCATCTATGCCGCGCGCGCCATGCTGAAGCCGATCCTGATCCAGGGCATCCAGCCCGGCGGCCAGCTCACCGTCACGACCGACGTCGAGAATTACCCGGGCTTCGCCGAGCCGATCCAAGGCCCCTGGCTGATGGAGCAGATGCAGGCGCAAGCCGAGCACGTCGGCACCGAGATCGTCATGGATCACATCTCCAAGGTCGACCTGAAGGCGAAGCCGATCCGGCTCGAGGCGGACAGCGGCGACGTGTTCACCTGCGACGCGCTGATCATCTGCACCGGTGCCCAGGCACGCTGGCTCGGCCTAGCGTCAGAAAAGGCGTTCCAGGGCTACGGCGTCTCGGCCTGCGCCACCTGCGACGGCTTCTTCTATCGCGACAAGGAGGTGATCGTGGTGGGCGGCGGCAACACTGCCGTTGAGGAGGCGCTGTTCCTGACCAACTTCGCCAGGCGGGTGACCGTGATCCACCGCCGCAACGGCTTCCGCGCCGAGCGCATTCTGCAGGATCGCCTCTCCAAGAACCCCAAGATCGAGGTGATCTGGGATTCCGCCATCGAGGAGGTCACCGGCGTGACCGAGCCGACCCGGTCCGTCACCGGCGTGCGGATCAAGAACGTCAAGACCGGCGAGATCACCGCGCGGCCGGTGGACGGCATCTTCATCGCCATCGGCCATGCGCCCGCGACCGAGCTGTTCAAGGGCCAGCTCGAGCTGACGCCGTCCAACTACATCATCACCAAGCCGGATTCGACCGCGACCTCGATCCCCGGGGTGTTCGCGGCCGGCGACGTCAAGGACGAGGTGTTCCGCCAGGCCGTCACCGCGGCCGGCATGGGTTGCATGGCGGCGCTCGAGGCCGAGCGCTGGCTTGCCAGCCGCAACGCCGCTGGCATCGCCGCAGCCTGAGGTCGCAGCGGGAAGCGGCAGAAGATTGCAACCTGGAGTTATCCAGTTGCAGTTCGTCTTTTGCCATGCAAAAATCGCAGGTCTTCTTGCGCTCCTGTGCAAGTCGCGTGTATCGTTGATCGGCCGCTAAATACCGACAAGGCGAGCAAGCCGCGCCGTCGCAGTTCACCTAGACCCTTCTCTTCGCATGGCTTTCTCTCCCTCGGAGAGGCCTGCGACGACCTGCGGTCCACAGCACCGGGGCACACTCCATGGACTGGGACAAGCTGAGGATCTTCCACTCCGCTGCCGAGGCGGGCAGCTTCACCCACGCTGGCGATCTGCTGCGGATGAGCCAGTCGGCCGTCAGCCGGCAGGTGTCGGCGCTCGAGAAGGAGCTCAAGGTTTCCCTGTTCCACCGGCACGCCCGCGGACTGGTGCTGACCGAGCAGGGTGAGCTGCTGTTCCGCACCGCGACCGAGGTACTGAACAAGCTGCAGACCGCCGAGACCCTGCTCGCCGACACCACGACGAAGCCGTCCGGCGACCTGCGCATCACCGCTCCGGTCGGTATCGGCACCGTCTGGATCACCCAGCGCATGCGCGAGTTCATGGACCTGTATCCCGACATCCGGGTGGAGCTGGTGCTGAACGACGAGCAGCTCGACATCTCGATGCGGCAGGCGGACGTGGCCATCTGGACGCGCGAGCCCGAGCAGAGCGACCTGATAAGACGGCATCTTTTCTCGATGAAGGTGCACGCCTTCGCCTCCGCGCAATACGTGCGCCGGTTCGGCG
Source organism: Devosia equisanguinis (assembly GCA_945889015.1). Lineage (GTDB taxonomy): Bacteria > Pseudomonadota > Alphaproteobacteria > Rhizobiales > Hyphomicrobiaceae > CAMDBL01. Next base: position 7,975 of record CAMDBL010000008.1, on the reverse strand, counting down.
CGCCCCAGACCCTGGATGCGCTCGACCGGCATCGCATCGTCTCCTACAGCGGCCAGCCCGCGCTGCACCTGTCGGCCATTCGCTGGCTCGAGACGGTCGGCCGCAACGGCAAGGGTCCGCGCGTGCCGGCGTTCTCGGCCAACAGCGTGATCGCGATGAAGTACGCGGTGAAGGCCGGCATCGGCATCGGTATGCTGCCGGACTATCTCACCGAGGAGGAGTCCGATTTCGTCACGGTCTTGACCGAGGTCGAGGTGCCGACGTTGCCGATCCTGTACGTCTACCCGGAGGAGCTGAAGACATCGAAGCGCGTACAGGTGCTGCGCGATTTTCTGGTGTCGAAAGCGCGCCAAGCGAAGTAGCGCGCGCGGTGCAAGGCGCAGTCATCCACGTCATGCATGCGAGGCATGGCAAACATGCGAACACCCGGCTTGTGCAGTGCACACGGGACGTGGTTCAAAGCTCTCACACCCGTGACGGACGGGTGATGAAGGCCGTCCCCTCCCTTTGACGCCTTCAGCCGCTCTCACGAGCGGGAAACGACCTCAATCCGGATCCCCAGTGGATCCGGCTTTTTTTGTGTCGCGACCACGCCGCAGCGCGCTGCGCACCGCCGCCGGGGTTTTCAGCCGCGCGCGAAGGCGCTATCAGATGTCGTTATCAAGGTCCGGCAACCTTCAGGACATCCGCGCTCCATGGCCAAGACTCTCTATGACAAGATCTGGGACGACCATGTCGTCACCACGCATCCCGACGGCACCTGCCTGATCTACATCGACCGCCACCTCGTGCACGAGGTGACGAGTCCGCAGGCGTTCGAGGGTCTGAAGCTCGCCGGCCGCAAGGTTCGCGCGCCCGAGAAGACGCTCGCCGTCGTCGACCACAACGTGCCGACGTCCGACCGCCGCGGCGGCATCAAGGACGAGGAGAGCCGCATCCAGGTCGAGACGCTGGCACAGAACGTCAAGGATTTCGGCATCGAGTACTACAACGAGGTCGACGTCCGCCAGGGCATCGTCCACGTCATCGGACCCGAGCAGGGCTTCACGCTGCCGGGAACCACGATCGTCTGCGGCGACAGCCACACCGCCACGCACGGCGCGTTCGGCGCGCTGGCCTTCGGCATCGGCACCAGCGAGGTGGAGCACGTGCTCGCCACTCAGACGCTGCTGCAGAAGAAGTCCAAGAACATGCGCGTCACCGTCGATGGCGCGCTGCCCGACGGCGTCACCGCGAAGGACATCATCCTCGCCATCATCGGCGAGATCGGCACCGGCGGCGGCACCGGCCACGTCATCGAGTACGCCGGCGAGGCGATCCGGGCCTTGTCGATGGAAGGCCGCATGACGGTCTGCAACATGTCGATCGAGGGCGGCGCCCGCGCCGGCATGGTGGCCGCCGACGAGAAGACGTTCGCCTACCTGAAGGGCCGGCCGAAGGCCCCGAAGGGTGCCGCCTGGGACGCGGCGATGCGCTACTGGGAGACGCTGCGCTCGGACGAGAGCGCGGTGTTCGACACCGAGGTCAGGCTCGACGCGGCCTCGCTGCCGCCGATCGTCACCTGGGGCACGAGCCCCGAGGACGTCGTCTCGATCACCGGCGCGGTGCCCGATCCGGCCAAGGTCGCCGACGAGAACAAGCGCGCGTCGATGCTGCGCTCGCTCGAGTACATGGGTCTGACGCCCGGCACCAAGGTCACCGACATCGCCGTCGACCGCATCTTCATCGGCTCGTGCACCAACGGTCGCATCGAGGATCTGCGGGCGGCCGCGCGCGTCGCCGAGGGCAAGAAGGTCAACGGCAACGTCTACGCGATGATCGTGCCGGGCTCCGGTCTCGTCAAGGCACAGGCGGAAGCCGAGGGCCTCGACAAGATCTTCAGGGAGGCCGGTTTCGACTGGCGCGAGGCCGGCTGCTCGATGTGCCTCGGCATGAACCCGGACCAGTTGAAGCCGCGCGAGCGCTGCGCCTCGACCTCGAACCGCAACTTCGAAGGCCGCCAGGGCCTGCTCGGCCGCACGCATCTGGTGTCACCGGCGATGGCGGCGGCGGCGGCGATCGCCGGCCACTTCGTCGACATCCGGAACTGGCAAGGCTGAGCGCAGGCTGGCCGGCCAGCTCACCTCAGCGAGATCCGCACATGAAAAAGGGGTCCGACCGGCTGGTCGGACCCCTTTTTATTTCGGCTTGACGCCAATCGATCAGTGCGCCGCAGGCGTGCCCGCACCCCAGACGTAGATGCAGGCGAACAGAAACAGCCAGACCACGTCGACGAAGTGCCAGTACCAGGCGGCGGCCTCGAAGCCGAAGTGCTGCTTAGACGTGAAGTGCCCTGCCATCGCCCGGAACAGGCAGACCGCCAGGAAGATGGTGCCGATCAGCACGTGCGCGCCGTGGAAGCCGGTCGCCATGAAGAACGTCGCGCCGTAGATGTGACCGGAGAAGTTGAACGCCGCGTGGCCGTACTCGTAGACCTGGCACACGGTGAACAGCGCGCCCAGCACGACAGTGCAGACGAGCCCCCAGATCATGCCTTTGCGATCGTCGTTGAGCAGCGCGTGGTGGGCCCAGGTGACGGTGGTGCCCGACAGCAGCAGGATCAGCGTGTTGACCAGCGGCAGGCCCCACGGATCGAAGGTCGCCTTGAACGCCTCCGACGGAGCCGGCGGCCACTGCCCGCCGGTCAGTTCGTTGCGAGCGACCATGCCGACCACCTGCTTGTTGGTCGCCGCCAGCTCATGCACGCCGGCGGGGAACAGCGACACGTCGAAATAGGCCCAGAACCAGGCAACGAAGAACATCACCTCGGAGGCGATGAACATGATCATGCCGTAGCGCAGGTGGAGCTGCACGACCGGCGTGTGATCGCCCTTGTGCGCCTCGCGGATCACGTCGCGCCACCACATGAAGGCGGTGAACAGCAGGCCAGCGAAGCCGATAAAGAAGATGTTGGGGCCCTTGAGGCCGAACACGCCGCCGGCCGAAGTCTTCATCCAGGCAATGGCGCCGATCGCCGTGACGAAGGCGAACAGCGAGGCGACCACGGGCCACGGGCTCGGGTCCACCAGGTGGTAGTCATGATGCTTGGCGTGCGAATCGGCCATGTCTCAGTCTCTCCCCGTCGTCTTTCGTCACCGTGGTCGAAGCCCGTTCGGGCCTCATGTTCAAAACGTTCAATCAGGGCCACCGGCCCTCGCGCCCACAGAGCGCCGTCAACTCACGAGCCGTTGGCTTTCGGCGCCGCCGCGACCGCGGCTTTGGCCGGCACCGGATAGAAGGTGTAGGACAGCGTCACGAGATCCAGCGCCTTGGCGTCGGTGTCCTGCAGGATCGCCGGATCGATGTAGAAGCTCACCGGCATCTCGATCGATTCACCGGGCTCGAGGCGCTGCTCGGTAAAGCAGAAGCACTCCACCTTGGCAAAGTACGGCCCGACCATCTCCGGCGTGACGTTGAACGTGGACGTCCCCGTCACCGGCCGGTCGGAGCGATTGGTAGCGCGGAAGAACACCAGCGTGTTCTCGCCGAGCTTGACGTCGACGGTGTTCTGCAGCGGCCCGAAATCCCACTCGAGGCCGGGCCCCACGTTGGCGTCGAAGCGCACCCGCATCATCCGGTCGACGACCACCTCGGACGGCTTGACCACGCGCTGGGTGGTGCCGGCGTAGCCGGTGGTCTGGCAGTAGAGCTTGTAGAGCGGCACGGCGGCGAAGCTCATGCCGACCATGCCGAGCACCAGCGCGGCCAGCGATAGGCCGAGGGTCCGGTGCCGCCGCCCGTTCGAATGCCCGCCGTGGTCGCGCTCCGCCTGCATCCTGCCGTCCTTCTCCGTCACCCGGTGCGCCGCACCGTCACTCACATCGTCCGCTTGAGCACATTGCCGCCCATCCGCACGATAGTCGCCACGTAGAATAGCGCCACCATCAACGCCAGCGCCAACCCGATCGCCAGCGAGCGCATGCGCTGTCGTCGCAGCCGCTCGGTCTCCAGCTCGGCGACCGGCGCTCTGACCGCCGGAGGAGCAGCCGCCTTGGGCCTGTCGCGCCGGCCTTTGCCTTTTCGCTTCTTAGCCACAACGATCGCTCCCGCTGGCTTTGCTCACGTCCAAGACCGAACGAGGCTTTCCACCAGCAGCACGGCGAACAGTCCGAACAGATAGAAGATCGAGAATCCGAACAGGGCCTTGGCGGCCTTGTCGGCGGCCGACCCCTCGCGCACCCGCCAGACCTTGACCGCTAGCGCCAGGAACACCGCGCCGAGCAGCGTCGAGGCGACCCCGTAGACGATTCCGCCGAGGCCGACGAAGGCGGGCGTCACCGCCAGCGGGACCAGCAGCAGCGAGTAGATCAGGATCTGACGGCGCGTCTCGTCGGGACCAGCGACCACCGGCAGCATCGGCACGCCGACGCGCTCGTAGTCGCGCACGCGATAGAGCGCCAGCGCCCAGAAGTGCGGCGGCGTCCACATGAAGATGATCAGGAACAGCAGGATGCTTTCGAAGCTGACGGTGCCGGTCACGGCGGCCCACCCGATCATCGGTGGGAAGGCGCCCGCGGCACCGCCGATGACGATGTTCTGCGGCGTCCGCCGCTTCAGCCACATCGTGTAGATGAACAGGTAATAGGCGATCGTCATCGCCAGCAACGCCGCCGCGACCCAGTTGACGATGACGCCGAGCGTCAGCACCGAGCAGACCGAGAGCACGGTTCCGAACGTCAGCGCCTCGTCGGCTGTCAACCGGCCGCGCGGGATCGGGCGGGCCGCCGTGCGGGCCATGCGCCCATCGATGTCGGCGTCGTACCACATGTTGAGGGCGCCCGAGGCACCGGCCCCGACCGCGATGCACAGGATCGCGATCACGGCGAGGAACGGATGCAGCTGGCCGGGTGCGGCGGCCAGCCCGGTCATCGCGGTGAACACCACCAGCGACATCACCCGCGGCTTCATCAGCGCGATGAAGTCGCGAACGTCGCCGCCCGCGCTCGTTCCGGCAGCCCGCATCGCGCCAGCCGCCATCACGGCGTTGCCGTCCGCATCGAACCCTTGCTCTGCCAGCCCCGTATCCGCCATGCCTGCGCGACTTCTGTTCCAACTGCCTCGGTGACGTTTGAGACCGGCACCGCGGCCTTTTTGGCCGTGATCGCCGGTCTGGATCGTGTCGGACAGCGAAACCGTCGCCGCCGTCGTCGTCGTATCGGTTCGTTATGCAGAGCCTCCGGCCGATCGCCGCGGGCTCTGCGCTGCGTCAGTGATGATCGGCTGCCGTCTCGCTGATGCGCGGCAGCGTCTCGTAGGAGTGGAAGTCGGGCGGCGAGGGCAGCGTCCACTCCAGCGTGGTCGCGCTGGCGCCCCAGGGATTGCCGGCGGCCCGCTCACGGCGCGCCAGCGCCAGGAACATGCCGACGAAGAAGATCACCGTGCCGACCGCCGTGATGTAGGAGCCGATCGAGGACACCTTGTTCCAGTAGGCGAAGGCGTCCGGATAGTCGGCGTACCGGCGCGGCATCCCCGAAAGCCCGAGGAAGTGCTGCGGGAAGAACAGGATGTTGGCGCCGATGAAGGTCGTCCAGAAGTGCAGCTTGCCCCAGAACTCGGAGTACATCTTGCCGGTGATCTTCGGGAACCAGTAGTACCAGCCCGCAAAGATCGCGAACACGGCGCCCAGCGACAGCACGTAGTGGAAGTGGGCGACGACGTAGTAAGTGTCGTGCAGCGCGCGGTCGACACCGGCATTGGCCAGCATGACGCCTGTGACGCCGCCGACCGTGAACAGGAAGATGAAGCCCAGCGCCCACAGCATCGGGGTGCGGAACTGGATCGATCCGCCCCACATGGTGGCGATCCAGGAGAAGATCTTCACGCCCGTCGGCACCGCGATCACCATCGTCGCGAACACGAAGTAGGCCTGTGTGTTCACGCTCATGCCCGACACGTACATGTGGTGCGCCCACACGACGAAGCCGACGAGGCCGATCGCCACCATGGCGTAGGCCATGCCGAGATAGCCGAAGATCGGCTTCTTCGAGAAGGTCGAGACGATGTGCGAGATCATGCCGAAGCCGGGCAGGATCAGAATGTAGACCTCGGGATGACCGAAGAACCAGAACAGGTGCTGGTAGAGCAGCGGATCGCCGCCGCCCTGCGGGCTGAAGAACGCCGTGCCGAAGTTACGGTCGGTCAGCAGCATGGTGATCGCACCGGCGAGAACCGGCAGCGACAGCAGCAGCAGGAACGCGGTGACCAGCACCGACCAAACGAACAGCGGCATCTTGTGCAGGGTCATGCCCGGCGCGCGCATGTTGAAGATCGTGGTGATGAAGTTGATGGCGCCGAGGATCGACGAGGCGCCGGCCAGATGCAGCGACAGGATCGCGAAGTCCATGGCCGGACCCGGCGAGCCCGTCGTGGACAGCGGCGCGTAGATCGTCCAGCCGCCGCCAGCACCGAGGCCGCCGGAATCTCCTTCGACGAACAGCGAGAGGATCAGCAGCAGGAAGGAGGCGGGCAGCAGCCAGAACGAGATGTTGTTCATGCGCGGGAAGGCCATGTCCGGTGCGCCGATCATCAGCGGCACCATCCAGTTGCCGAAACCGCCGATCATCGCCGGCATGACCATGAAGAACACCATGATCAGGCCGTGCGCGGTGACGAACACGTTGAAGGCGTGGCCATTCGAGAAGTACTGCAGACCCGGCTCCTGCAGCTCGAGGCGCATCCCGACCGAGAGAGCGCCGCCGATGATCCCCGCCATCATGGCGAAGATCAGGTACATGGTGCCGATGTCTTTATGATTGGTCGAGAACAGCCAGCGGCCGATGCTGTACGCCGACGGGGTGTGCCCGTGCGCATCGTGCTCGTCGTGGTGCGTCGCGTGTTTGTGGTCGGCCATCTGCCATCACCTTGTTGCTTGTTCTGCTCGCCTGCCTCCTCCTGCCGCCTGCGTCTCTGTGAAGTCTGGACGCTAGGCCGGCTGCCCGATCGGAGGCGGGCAAATTCTGGAAACGCACGTCCCATAGGGCGCGCGCGACGTAGCTTCAGCGAACGGCGGCAGCGGCGGCCGCGACGTTGGTCGGGGTGCCGAGTTCCAGCGCCGCCTTCTCGATGATCTCGCGCGCCTTCTTGCGATCACGCGCCTTCACCGCCGCGGCCCAGTTGTTGAAGACCTCGTCCTTCACGACGCGCACGGCGATCGGCATGAAGGCGTGGTCCTTGCCACACAGCTCCGAGCACTGGCCGTAGAACACGCCTTCCTTGGTCGCCTTGAACCAGGTGGCGGTGACGCGCCCGGGTACGGCGTCGACCTTGGAGCCGAATGACGGAACGGTCCAGTTGTGGATCACGTCGCTGGCGGTGACGAGCACGTGCACCACCTTGTTGACGGGCACCACGACCTCGTTGTCGACGGCGAGCAGGCGGGGCGCATCGATGCCGCGCTTGATGCGAGCCTCTCGCTCGTTGTCCTGCAGCATCACGCTGTCGAACTTGATACCGCCCTGGTCGGGATACTCGTGGCTCCAATACCACTGGTAGCCGGTGGCTTTGATGGTGAGGTCGGGTTTGGGATAATCATACTGCAGGAACAGCAGCTTGAACGAAGGGATCGCGATCACGACCAGGATCAGCACCGGCAGCACGGTCCACAACACCTCGACAGTGGTGTTGTGGGTGAAGCGGGCCGGGGTCGGATTGGCCTTCTCGTTGTAGCGAACGATGACCCACAGCAGCAGCAGCAGCACGAAGATCGTGATGGCGATGATGATGATGTTGACGAAGTCGTGGAACCAATGAATCGCCGCCGCCACCTGTGTGACGGGCTCCTGCATGCCGAGCTGGCCGGGCAGGGGCTGGCCGGCCACGGCAAGCGCGTCGCTGGACCCCGCGAGCAGCGTCACGAGCGCCAGAGCGAAGCAGCCGAGGGCCACGAGACCCGCCCGCGCGCCGCTGGCGCGCCGACCGCCGGCGCGGTCGGCGCCGC
>CAMDBL010000007.1 GCA_945889015.1 Devosia equisanguinis | reverse complement strand
CACCGCCACTGTCGGGGTGCCGGCGCCGGGGCGATCGAGCCCCGCGAAGTGCGAAGCTTGCGCGGTTTTCGTTGCTGGTGCCCCGCCCCTCGCCGCCGACGCCACAGCGTCAGCACCAACCCGAAGCCACCGATCCAGGATTGGGTCATCCAAACTTCACGGCCGTCGCGGGGCAATGACAGCGACCACAACTGAAAGCCTCAGAGGGGGTACCGGATGATCACGGGCTTCTCACGATTCAATGTATTGGCTTCGATGCGTTGGACGATGAAGTCCGCCACATCGGCGCGAGCGACGATGCCGTTACGCCATTCGCTCGCGCGCGTCAGAACTTGGTAATTGCCGCTCGACGGGCAATTCATTAGCACCCCGGGTCGCACGATCAGCCACTCCAGCTCGCTCACGGCAATCAGCGCCTCCTGAATCGACTTGTCGTCGTAGGCATTCTTGAAGATCAGCCTGAAGGGGAGCCGCTGCAGAATGTTGATGGCGCCGTGGCTGTCGCCAGCGCCAAACCCGGTAACGGCAACGAGCTTGCCGACGCCAGCTTTGGTCATCGCCGGAAGGAGCACGCGAGTCGCTTCCGAGAAAAGAGTTACAGGCTTGAGGATAAAATCAAGCGACGGCGGCACGCCAAGCGCCTGCACGACGACGTCAATACCCGTGAGCGCCCGGATGACATCGTCGGCGTTTCGGGCATCGCCGATGAACGCTTCGCAGTCGCCTCCGATGTCTGCTGGCAGCCTGCCGTTGCGAGACATGGCGCGCACACGATGTCCCTTGGCAACCGCCGCACGGCACACGGCCAGACCGATGCCCTGGCTCCCACCCATCACGAGAATGCGGGTCATGAGCGGGTCCGAGTCGAGGTCGTCGCCCGGAACATCCACTGCAAGCCTGGCCGCACGACAAGGAACCCGCTGTAAACAGCCTCGGTCACTTGCAGCACGCCTGGCAGCAGCACGATACGTCCAAGCCAGCGCCATGCGGGAAGCGCAAGCCACAGATAGCCGAAGCCCTCCGCACCCGAAACCAGCGTACCGTCGGCACCGCGCACGTGAAACCGCTTGAGCGCTGTCGCCTTGTGGAGCCCAGCAACAATCGTACCAGTTTCGTTCGCCGACGCGTCGATAAACGCCAAAGTTTCCGCGCCTGCACAACGACGATAAATACCAATTTCAGCTGTGCACAGCGGGCAGGACCCGTCGTAAAAGACGGTCACAACGCCGGCTTGATCGGTCAAGGTTTGTGTCCTTCAGGTTTTAGAAATCGCCTGGGAAGTCGTGCGACCACCGATCATGGAAACGTCGAGGTTTCGATCGGATCTTACTCGTGCTCCCCGTTATGCCGACGGCCCAATCCTGCCTTGAACAAGGCGGGCTTGATTGAGGCAGTTGTGTATGTTGCCGCCGTTATCGCAGCCGCTCCGATCAGCACAGCATGGCCAATCAAGCTCGAGGGCAGCATCGCGTAGCTGCCGATGGCGACGGAAAAAGCCACAGCCCACATCCATCCTAGTATCTGCAGGATCATGTGCCGCGTGCCCACATCGGGGATGTGTCGGAGCGGGCTGACTTCATGGTTGAAAATGAAATTCCACGCATCCGCGATCAATTTTTGCATTTCGGTACCTCTTTCGCGGCCAGCGGCAGACTACGCGCCCTTGCCAGACACATCCCACGTTACTGAACTTTCCACTCCCGACCCGTCGACCTAAAGCATGCATTTCAGCTCAAGAGGCGCAGTTAGGCCGGAGCGTCCGGTACAATCCTAACGATGCTGTCGTGCAGGTCCAATTTTGTCGTCACTGTGCTAGCAAACGATGCACATTGCGAAACAGATCACCAGGTCAGACGGTCGATACTGGTCTGCAAGCTGTGGCTCGCCGCCGGAATTGACGCCAAGCTAAGGTGCGCCGCAACATTTCGGACTTACGAGCAGTAGGCTCAGTGTGCCTGGAAGAACACATCACTACTGATCGTCCTTGATTAATATAGACCGGTATTGGCCCAGACCTCCTTTGTTCTTGACGGTCGGTCATAAACTCTCCTCTGCCTTGAACCTTAGCAGCGGCCGACCGTCGAGATCTGGAGGCGCCCCGTCTGTCGACGCGGCTGCACTCCCCAAAGGGCATCACAAAACTGGCTGGTCGCATTCTGACTCTGCAGCCAAGTGCTTGATGCGCCGTCTTGGGAAAAGCCCGTGAATAGTCAGAATGAGGCTTGAAACGACTGAGATGATCCCGGTTTGTGGATCTGGGGGTCCCCCGTTCGAGCCGGGGAGGCGGTACCACTCACTTGCGGCCAGCTGTCCTTCGGCCAAACTCTCTCGTCCCCCGTCCCTTTCGCAGCCGCTGTCGAAGCGGGTGACGGCTTTGTGGGCTCGTGGCGGGCATGACCGCCTTCACGATCTGATCCAGACGGTTGCCTTCATCCAAATCCAGCGCCGACCCGGTACTTTTGTCCCCTTTCGGCGACCGGCTTAATACCTCGTTGAGCATTCCCATGTGAAAGTGGGGCCTGGAACTTTGTCAGGATGATCCGCGGCATGACGCCGACGATCGGGGACCATGTCATGACGATAGTAAAATCAGGCACCGGGCTTGAAGTATTCATGCCGACGAACGTGAGCGACATCATCGCGGCGATCGAGACGGACCTTGGCCGGATCGTCCAAGGTCTCGCCGCAGCCCGGCAGGCCGACGCGTCAGGGGGCGCCGATACGACCCGGATCCTGTCGGCGCTCGCCGCCCTCAAGATCGATACCGGCAGCGCCGCCGAGCGGCTCACCGCTCTGCCGCTCGAGATGAAGCCGCTGGCGCTGCTGTCGCTCGACAGCGAGCAGCTCACTTTGATCAAAGGCATCGACGGCCAGGCGGCCGGTATCTTGAACGACAACGGCCTGCACCGGTTCGCCGACATTGCCGCGCTGATGCCAGAGGACGTGAAGGAGCTTTCGTCGCAGCTCGGAGATCGCCGTCGCATTGCCCGCCAGGGCTGGATCGAGCAGGCGGCCCTGCTGGCGGGCGGCATCGAAACGGCGCACGCGGCCCGGATCCGCGCAGGAGATTTCGCGTCGGTCGTCCGCCTTCCGGCTGAACCCCTGCCGACGACGTCTGTGCCTGCCGTGACCGCCGCAACCGCGCCCACGACCCCGGCACCCTCGGCGCCGGTCATCGACCTCGCCAGCCAGCGCGCCGATCGTCAGCGCAAGGCTCCAGCCAGCGTCGGCCGCGTCGCCGGCATGGCGCTCGCAGCGGCACTCGTCCTGGGCTTCACGCTCAATGCCGGGACGATCGTCGGCATGGCCTGGGGCGTCAGCTCAAAAAGTTCGTGCGCACCGGCTGCTCGTGGCGGGATCCCGGCCGGCAAGTGCACCGTGGCACAGCTGCCGTGACGGACGCTGTTCGCAGCATGAGCTACGGACCTGACAATTCCCACCTGTAGCTAATGTAGCCGAGCCAGCTTCGGAAGGCGGTCAAAGTGATCCGTTGCCCGGGCATGGGCAGCCGGGTCAAGTCGCTGTCGGCTCGGACCAAGCGGCCGTCGTCGAGCTGGACCTCCAATCGCGTGATGCGCTGGCTGGCCGCGACCCTGCCCCGGTCATCGAACGCTGAATGTCGGACGACTCCGACCACGCTGCCGAACTTCGCTGAAGGCATGAGGCTCGAGATCGCCACTGCCCCCATGCCCACGAGGCCGAGAACAACTGCCGGCGCGATGACCACTTTCCAAGCCAGCCGGAGCATGGTCGAGCTAGACCGCCTCGGCATGGCCTTCCGCCAGCCGCACGATGTCGGCCATAATATCGGTGAGCTGGAAATCCTTCGGCGTGTAGACGGCGGCGACGCCGAAACCCTTCAGCAGGCGCGCGTCCTCCGGCGGGATGATGCCGCCGACGACGACCGGCACCTCGCCGATGCCTTCCGTCCGCATGCGCGCCATCACCTCCTCGACCAGCGGCACGTGGCTTCCCGACAGGATCGAAAGGCCGACCACGTGGGCGCTCTCGTCTACGGCGGCCCGCACGATCTGCGCGGGCGTCAGGCGAATGCCCTCGTAGACCACCTCCATGCCGCAGTCGCGGGCGCGCACGGCAATCTGCTCGGCGCCGTTGGAGTGGCCGTCGAGGCCCGGCTTGCCGACCAGGAACTTCAGCCTGCGGCCCAGACGGTTGGACAGCGCCTCGACCTTGACGCGAACCTTCTCGATCTCGCCGCTCGCCGCGCCGATCCCCTGGCCGACACCGGTGGGGGCGCGGTACTCCCCGAACACGCGCCGCAACGTCTCGCCCCACTCGCCGGTCGTGACGCCCGCGCGCGCGGCCACGATCGACGGCTCCATCACGTTGGCACCGTTCCGGGCCGCCTGCTCGAGGGCCGCCAGTGCTTTGGTCACGGCCTTTGCGTCGCGAGCCGTGCGCCAGGCCTTCAACCGCTCGACCTGCTCGGCCTCGACCTTGGGATCGACGACCAGGATCGCGCCTTCCCCGGCCGATAGCGGCGAGGGCTCGGTCTCGGTGTAGCGGTTGACGCCGACGACGACCTGCTCGCCGCGCTCGATACGGGCCAGCCGCTCCGAATTGCTCTCGACGAGGCGCCGCTTCATGTAGTCGATGGCCGCGACGGCGCCGCCCATGCCCTCGATCTTGGCGAGCTCGGCGCGGGCTTCGTCCTTCAGCGCCGCTACCTTGCGGCTCATCTCCGAGGAGCCGTCGAAGATGTCGCCGAATTCGAGCAGGTCGGTCTCATAGGCGAGTACCTGCTGCATGCGGAGCGACCATTGCTGGTCCCACGGCCGCGGCAGGCCCAGAGCCTCGTTCCAGGCCGGGAGCTGGAGGGCGCGGCAGCGGGCGTTCTTCGACAGCGTGACGCCGAGTGCGGCGATCAGGATGCGATAGACGTTGTTCTCGGCCTGCTGCTCGGTCAGCCCCAGCGAATTGACCTGCACGCCATAGCGGAACATCCGGTGCTTGGCGTCGGTGACGCCGTAGCGCTTGGCCGTGATCTCGTCCCACAGCTCCGTGAACGCCCGCATCTTGGCGACCTCGGTGATGAACCGCAGCCCCGCATTGACGAAGAACGAGACACGGCCGACGACGGTACCGAACTCGGCCGCCGGCACCTCACCGGAGGCTTTCACCATGTCGAGCACCGCCTGGGCGGTGGCGAGCGCGAACGCGAGCTCCTGCACCGGCGTCGCGCCGGCCTCCTGCAGATGGTAGGAGCAGACGTTGGTCGGATTCCAGCGCGGCACCTCGAGATAGGAGAAGGTGATCGTGTCCTGGATCAGCTTCAGCGAGGGCGCCGGCGGGAACACGTATGTACCGCGCGACAGGTATTCCTTGATGATGTCGTTCTGGATCGTGCCGGTCAGCTTGCCGCGCGCCGCTCCCTGCTCGTCGGCGACGGCGACATAGAGCGCCAGCAGCCAGGCCGCGGTGGCGTTGATCGTCATAGAGGTGTTCATCTGATCGAGGGGGATGCCCTCGAGCAGGGTGCGCATGTCGCCGATGTGCGAGACGGGGACGCCGACCTTTCCGACTTCGCCACGGGCCAACGCGTGGTCGCTGTCGTAGCCGGTCTGAGTCGGCAGGTCGAAGGCGATGGACAGGCCGGTCTGTCCCTTGGACAGGTTGCCCCGATAGAGCTCGTTGGACTTCGCCGCCGTGGAATGGCCGGCATACGTGCGGAAGATCCAGGGCTTATCGCGCTGCTGCCCAGCTTCCGACGCCGCACCAGCCTTCAGTGCACCAGCATTCGCTCGGTCAACCTTCGCTGAGGCAGCCTTCGCAGCACCAGCCGCCGAAGTCTTGGTTTTTCCCGTTCGCGCCATGACCAGCTCCTCACCCGGCGGATCACCCGCCGACCAAGGCCTAGCCTAGCGTGCCTGTGCTGCAACGCAATATGGGCTTTTGGGCAGGCCTCACGCGCGCGACTTGGTCACGGCCGCGATCATCGCCGCTTGCGAATCCTTGGCTTCGGAGATTGCCCTGAGCTTCTGCGCCGAGACCCCGACACGCGAGTTCAGAACCGACATTGCCAGCATGCCGCCGACCACCAGCACCGTGCCGACGATGATTCCGCTAGTCGTGAAAAGGATGCCATCGAGGTGCTTGTTGGCCGTGACGACAACATTGAGCTGTCGGCAGGCGACGTTGGATCCGATTCCCGCGCCGAGCAGGCCGAGGTAGCTGCCGGCCATCGCCATCCAGCCCTCGAGCACCTGGGAAACCATGAATCCGCAGATCCCCGACAGTGCGATGATCTGGATGACCGCGAAATCGTCGAGGCCGGTCTTCAGCGAAAGCCACTCGAACATGTGCTTACAACCCCAAGGCGGAAGCCCTCTGCTGACGCACCGTACATGCGAGATATTGACGATTCGTTCATAACGAAGCGCAGCGACGGCGGATGTCGCAAGCGGCCGCACTCCTGCTGCGACGCAAAAAAATCTTGAAACGAAAGACGATCTGTGCGGCCAATGGTGTGCGATGCAATATGCGCAGCCGGACCGCCCGCCAGCCCGTCAGCGCCCAGCGCCTGCCCATTTGGAGAGCACGTCATGTCGAGCCGAGCCGCCACCAGCACCAAGCCATCCAAATCCGGCAAAGCGGCCGCCGCCGCTGTCACCGCCGCCCCGGCCGTGATCGAGGCCAGGAAAGATCTCTATGAGGTGGGCGAGATTCCCCCGCTCGGCCACGTACCCAAAAACATGTACGCGTGGGCGATCCGCGAGGACCGCCACGGCGAGCCCGAGACCGCCATGCAGATCGAGGTGGTCCCGACCTGGGAGCTCGACAGCCACGACGTGCTCGTCCTGGTTATGGCGGCCGGCGTCAACTACAACGGCGTCTGGGCCGCACTGGGCACGCCAATCTCACCGATCCGCGACGTGCACAAGCACCCCTTCCACATCGCCGGCTCCGACGCTTCCGGCGTCGTCTGGGCGGTCGGCTCGAAGGTGAAGCGCTGGAAGGTCGGCGACGAGGTCGTCATCCACTGCAACCAGGACGACGGCGACGACGAGGAATGCAACGGCGGCGATCCGATGCTGTCGCCGAGCCAGCGGATCTGGGGCTACGAGACGCCGGACGGCTCGTTCGCCCAGTTCGCGCGAATCCAGGACCGCCAGCTCATGGAGCGCCCCAAGCACCTCACCTGGGAGGAGAGCGCCTGCTACACGCTGACACTCGCCACCGCATACCGGATGCTGTTCGGTCACAAGGGACACGAGCTGCAGCCCGGTGACAACGTGCTGATCTGGGGTGCATCCGGCGGTCTCGGCTCGTTCGGTGTGCAGCTTTGCGCCACATCAGGCGCCAACGCCATCGGCGTCGTCTCCGAGGATGACAAGATCGACTTCGTGCGCCAGCTCGGCGCGCGCGGCGTCATCAACCGCAAAAAGTTCAACTGCTGGGGCCAGCTGCCCAAGGTGAACTCGCCCGAGTATGCAACCTGGCTGAAAGAGATGCGCGGGTTCGGCAAAGCGATCTGGGACATCACCGGCAAGGGCGTCAACGTCGACATCGTGTTCGAGCACCCTGGCGAGTCGACGTTCCCAGTGTCGGTGCAGGTGGTCAAGCGCGGCGGCATGGTGGTGATCTGCGCGGGCACATCAGGCTACAATCTGACGATGGACGCCCGCTATCTCTGGATGCATCAAAAGCGCGTGCAGGGCAGCCACTTCGCCAACCTGAAGCAGGCCTCGGCCGCCAACAAGCTGGTCGTCGAGCGGCGCATCGATCCGTGCATGTCCGAAGTCTTCCCGTGGGCGCAGATCCCCAAGGCGCACATGCGCATGCGTCGGAACGAGCACAAGCCGGGCAACATGGCAGTGCTGGTCTCCGCACCGACCACCGGTCTGCGCACGATCGAGGACGTCATAGAAGCGAGCAAGAAGTAGCGTCGAGAAACGGGTCGGATCCACCGATCCGGCCCTTCCTGGAGCCCCGGTCAAAGACTTTTACTCCGTTATCCGCTCTACGAGCTTGCGGACGCGCGGAGCAAGTACGGTCACCAGCGGAAACGCGATGCTGAAGGCGGCGCCCCAGGCGTGCGCCCAGCGCGCCGGGAAGCCGGCGTCGAGGCCCGTATTCATCAAGGTCAGGGTGGCGGACAGCAGACCCGACATCCCCGACGCCATCAGCAGGGCAAACACCACCGGCGCATAACGGCGGGGGATCTTGGCGATGTGGAACCCGGTGTGGCTGACGGCTCGGCTCATGGTCTTCTCCTGTATCGGACCTTCCGGCGGGTCGTTTCGTGGACCCGTTCATGACCAGGAATTTAGAGCCTGCCTCGACTTTTCAAAATGAGTGACGTAGTTGTTGGATTTGTAATTGGAACTTACAAATCCATGCTCGATCTCCGCCTGCTTTCCTCGTTCATCCAAGCGGCTCGCACCGGCAGCTTCTCCGAGGCTGGTCGCGTGCTGCAGCTCTCGCCCGCAGGCGTCAGCCAGAACATCAAGAGCCTGGAGGCGCAGCTCGGCGCCCGACTGTTCACGCGAACGACGCGGCACGTGCGGCTGACACCAGAGGGGCAGCGCTTCCTGTCCCGTTGCGCTCCCGCCATTGCCGCTCTCGACGATGCGATCCGCGCCGTCGGCGACGAGAGCGAGCGGATCGAGGGTCGCATCCGGATCAGCTCCACGACCTGGTTCGGCCGCACCCGGCTCGTCCCGCTCGTCGCCCGCTTCATGGCGGCCAACCCGAGGATCGAGGTCGAGGTCGATCTCTCGGACCGCTTCGTCGACCTCGTCGCCGAGGAGTTCGATCTCGCCATTCGCATCGGCACGCTGCCCGAGAACGAATACGTCGCGCGCCTCCTCATACCGCTGACACCGCTGCTGTGCGCCTCGCCGGGCTACCTTGCTACCAACGGCACACCGCAGACAGTCGACGAGCTGAAGGCTCACCGCTGTATCGGCATGCGATCGAACACGGAGCGGCGCGTCTTCCCGTGGGAGTTCAACGTCGATGGCACGGTCGTGCGGCACGAGCCGGCGGCGCACTTGATCGTCAACGAGGCGGAGGCCGTCGCCATCGCAGCTGTGGCTGGGGTCGGAATCGCCCAGGTCGGCTCGCAGCTAGTCGAACCGCGCATCGCGGACGGTAGCCTCGTCCTGCTTCTGAAACCCTTCATGCCACGTGCGCGCGGCGTCTATGCCGTTTACCCCACGCGCCGCTATACACCGCAGCGGACCAAGGCGCTGATCGAGTTCATCGCCAGCGAGCTTTCGCGTGGCGGGCGGGCCTCGGCCTAGTCGACCGCGACGTAGCCCTCAACGATGTTCAGTTCGCGCGCAAGGGCCAGCAACCGCAGCGCCTGCCGGCGCTTGAGGCCGCGTGCACCCGACGCCTTCAAGCCCACCACGAACGCTTCGCCGTCCTCGTCGAGGTCGAAGCGGGCGAGCCAGCAGTCGTTGATCAGCGACACGACGTCCATGCCGCCGAGCCGCGTGTAGGTCCTCGCCGCATCGCGCAACTCGACCAGCACCTCGACTTGGCGCATCGTCAGCGGCTCCCGGCCCTCATGCGCCTGCATGTTGGCGAGGAAGTCCAGCTCCCAGTCGGACCAGGCGACCTGCGGGTCGAGCTGTTGCAGGTGCAGCAGGTAGCCGGCGAGCGAGCGTACCGAATCCGCGTTCTCGGCCAGCGCCTTCATCTCGCGATGGTTCATCGGAAACTCTCCTCGCCGACCATGGCAACCTGTGGATAGCCTGTGTGCTGTCGGTGGATGCTAACCGATTCGCATAGGCGTCCAGCTCCGGCCGCTTCGTCGGACAGTGGGAATTCCAGCCCGGCCTAGTTTCGGTAGGGACCATCCATGTAGCGGCGCCATTGCTGCTCTCCGACCAGACAGTCGATGCCGTCGGCGCGCCGCGACTGGGCCGGCACGATCCGCGGCTCCAGGGCGATGCCCGAGATCTCCAGCATCAGCTTGCGGCGGATGGCGGTGCCAAACTCGCTCTTGGCACGGATCGGAATGACGAACGCGCCCTGACCACCGATCACGCACTGCTCGTAGTAGGCGTCCAGATTCGACAAATCGAACAAGCCCGACGTCGCCCCCTCGTGCAGCAGGATCGGCAGGCCGTTGATGATCACGCCGTCGGCGAGTAGCGCGTCGCGGATCGGTGTCACCGGTTTGCCCGAGTTGTTGGGGCCATCACCGGACACGTCGATGACCTGACGTTCACCCTTGAAGGCATTCTCCTTCAGCAGTTTGCCGGAGAATTCCAGTGCCGCCGATATCGACGTCATGCGAGCCCGGGAGATCTGCGTCCGCTCGAGTTCGGTGGCGAACGCCTCGGCCGCGGCCGGGCTGTCGACCAGCATCCACGGCACCACCACGGTCTGGCTGCCCGGCCCCGCCCATTCCAGGTAGGTGACGGCGATCCGCCCTTTACCGCCCGATTGGATGGTCCGTTGAATGTCGGGGTCGCGAAACGCGGCGACGTAGCCGTCGCGCTGGAGCCGCTGCTCCTCCAGGTCCATCGACAGCGAGATGTCGACCGCCAGAACCAGCTCGAGGTCGACTTGGGCCGGCGATTGGGGCTGGGACCGCACCGGCGGCGGCTGCGCCGGCGATTGGGCCGTCGCCGCGAGGGGAGCCGACACCGTGAGAGTGGCCGCAACGAGCGCACGCACGAGTTTGATCATGGACACCGCCGGCTGATGACCCACCGCAGGTCGAAGCTGACACGGCGTGGTCGCGGCGGTAAAGCAGATCGCACTCACAGCCGCGTGAACACCACCCCCGCCGCGCAAGACACGCCGTCCCTGCAGTCCGGAGCCGACATGACCGCCAGCACCACCGATTCCCCCATCGCCCTGCCGCTGGAGCCTCAGTGGACCGACATCCGCGAGGGCGTGGGCAAGATCTGTGAGGGCTTCCCCAATGCCTACTGGATGAAACTCGACCACGAGGCCGGCTACCCGCAGGAATTCGTCACGGCCTTGACGGAGGCCGGCTATCTCGGCGCCCTGATCCCAGAGGAGTACGGCGGGTCCGGCCTGCCCCTGTCGGCGGCCTGCGCCGTGTTGGAGACGATCCATGCGACCGGATGCAACGCCGGTGCCTGCCACGCCCAGATGTACACGATGGGCACCGTCCTCAAGCACGGCAACCCCGCCCAGAAGCAGAAGTATCTGCCCGGCATCGCCTCGGGCGCGTTGCGGCTGCAGGCGTTCGGCGTCACGGAGCCGACCACCGGCTCCGACACCACCCAGCTCAAGACCCGCGCCGTGAAGAAGGGCAACGACCGTTACGTCGTGACCGGCCAAAAGGTCTGGACCTCGCGCGCGATGCAATCCGACCTGATGCTGCTGCTCGCCCGCACCACCGCGATCGAGGACGTCAAGAAGCGCTCAGACGGGTTGTCGGTGTTCCTCGTCGATCTACGCGAGGCGAAGGGCAAGGGCCTCGAGCTGACCAAGATCGACGCGATGATCAACCACAACACCTGCGAACTGTTCATGGACGGCCTCGAGGTTCCCGCCGAGAACCTGATCGGCGAGGAGGGCAAGGGCTTCCGCTACATCGTCGACAGCATGAACGCCGAGCGCATCCTGATCTCGGCCGAGTGCATCGGCGACGCCAAGTTCTTCATCCGCAAGGCGACGGAGTATGCCCGCGAGCGCGTCGTGTTTGGCCGCCCGATCGGCGCCAACCAGGGCATCCAGTTCCCGATCGCACGCGCCCACGCCGAGCTGCAGGCTGCCGAGCTGCTCGTGCAGAAGGCCGCCGCGCTGTTCGAGGCTGGACGCGACTGCGGCGCGGAGGCGAACATGGGGAAGATGCTGGCCTCCGAGGTCGCCTGGCGGGCGGCCGAGGCCTGCATGCAGACGCACGGCGGTTTCGCCTATGCGCGCGAGTACGGCATCGAGCGCAAATGGCGCGAGTGCCGCCTCTACCAGACCGCGCCGATCTCCACGAACCTGATCCTCGCCTACGTCGGCCAGCACGTGCTCGGAATGCCCAGGAGCTATTGAGCGCGCCGCATCGCTCTTAAGGCAATATCGGCCTATTGGCTGACGCGTGCGCAGCCGCCCGGTCCAGGATCATCTCCCAGTTCACGAGCGTTGATGTCGGGGGCTGCTCCATTCGAGCGTCCTTCGAAGACACCTGCTGTTCCCCAACGCGCGCGAGGCACCCCATGAGGATCAAAGTCGCAACCACCGTCGCCGCTCCCGTCGATGCGGTCTGGCGCGTCTACACCAACCCCGACGACATCATGAAGTGGAACACGGCTTCCCCCGACTGGCACACCACCTCTGCCAAGGTCGATCTGCGCGAAGGAGGCGAATTCACCTCCCGCATGGAGGCCAAGGACGGAAGCATGGGGTTCGATTTCGCCGGCACGTACACCAAGATCATCCCCCAGGAGCGGATTGAATACGTGTTCGGCGACCGATCGGCGGAGGTCGAGTTCGTGCCCGCTTCCGGCAGGGTCGAGGTGCGGGTCACCTTCGATCCCGAGACGACATTTCCGGTCGAGCACCAGCGCGACGGTTGGCAGGCCATCCTCGACAACTTCGCCCGGTACGTAGAGAAGCGGCAGGGCACGTAGGCGCGCGGTCCAATCAGATTGGCAATTCCCCCTACTCCCGAATTTCGTCGACACTGGACCGACGACGCACGGATATAGTGTCCGCGAGGTCGTGAAACCCGCGAGACGACGGGAGGACGGGTGTTCGGGAGAGTGGAAACGTGCCTTGGTGCGCGCCTGCTGCATGCGCTGATGGCGCTGTGCCTGATCGGCGCTGCCGCACCGAGCCACGCGGGCGGGCGCGTTTTCACTGGACAATCCGTTGCCAGCGCGGCGTTGGGGCGGTCGCTTCCCTACACCGCCTATCTGCCCGAGGCCGCCGCAGATACTTCGCGACATTTTCCTGTTCTGCTGCTCCTGCACGGCAAGGGCGACGACGAGACGGCCTGGCTCGACAAGGGTGGGATCAGAGCCACGCTGGACCGCGAGATCGCTGCCGGGGCGATGAAACCGCTGATCGTGGTGATGCCCGGCGTGGGCAACTCCTGGTACGTCGATGATGCCCGGCCAGAGGGCTTCGGGCCCGTTACTCGTGCGATTCTCGACGAACTAGTGCCCGAGATGGATCGCCGCTTTCCGACGCTGGGATGCAGCCAGGCGCGCGCGACCGGTGGGCTTTCGATGGGCGGCTATGGCGCCGTGCTCTATGCCGTTTCTCGCCCGGACCTATTCTCGGCCGCCTTCAGCCTGTCGGGCAGCCTGTTCAGCGACGACGCAGCCGATATCGAGAGTCGCCGCGCCGCCTACGGCCGCATCTACGACGGCGTCTTCGGCTTGCCGTTCGACGCCCAGCGCTTCCTAGACTGGAACGTGTTCACGCGCTACACACGCGTCTGAATCGCGGCAGCGCCGCGCTCGATGGCCTGTCGTTCTGGCTTCATGCCGGCGACGACGACTTCCCCTCGATTCTATTGGGAACGGTCAGGTTTCACCAAGCTCTGCGGCGCAAGGGCATCGCCAGCAAGCTGCATGTCGTCGAGGGCGGACATTCCTGGGAGATGTGGAGCCGGCAGGTGGGCCCGGCGCTGGGGTGGCTCTCGGGTAGGCTGAAGGAGCGGTGTTGAGGTGCTTTCCGGTCAGGCGGGCGAACATCCTCAACCTCGTACGCCGAAGATCGCGCTGCCCACCCGCACATAGGTCGCGCCAAGCTCCACCGCGGTCTCGAAATCCGCGCTCATGCCCATGCTGAGCTCCTTCACCCCGGCCTCGCGCGCGAGCTTGGCCAGGAACGCGAAATGCACGGCTGGCTCCTCGTCGACAGGCGGGATGCACATCAGCCCGGCGATCTCGAGCTTCAGCTCGTCGCGGCACATGGCGACGAAGGCCGCCGCCTCCTTCGGCATCACGCCTGCCTTCTGCGACTCCTCGCCGGAGTTGACCTCGACGAACAGCTTCAGTTTCTTCCCCGCCCGCGCCATCTCCTCGGCGATCGCGCGCGCGATCTTCGGGCGGTCGATGGTGTGGATCGCATCGAATAGCGCCACGGCCTCGCGCGCCTTGTTCGACTGCAGCGGCCCGATCAGGTGCAACTCGACATCAGGATATCGTTCGCGCAGCGCCGGCCACTTGCCCTTTGCCTCCTGCACCCGGTTCTCCCCGAACAGGCGCTGTCCCTCGTCGAGGACCGGGACGATGTCGGGTGCGTCGAAGGTCTTGGAGACGGCGATGAGATGGACACCAGCCGGATCGCGACCGATGCCACGGGCAGCGGCCATGATGCGGGTTTTGATTCCAGCAAGGCGTGAGGCCTGGATGTCGACCATGGGGGCGTTCTCTCGCGTATCGGGTCAGACGCACGTCTATCATGTCGATCCAATCGAAAAACATCGACATATCCGCCTGGATCTGTCGATGGCATCGACACGCGCCGTGTGACCAGCCGATCAGCAGCGGCTTCATCGACCATTCCGCTGCCAAGCCCTTGCTTGACCCGCCCCCACCTTTGGGGCTCATTACGCCGCCTCAATCATTCCACCAAGAGACGCCGGACATGGCCCCCGCCCGAGAGATCGAACGCTACAACGCGCCCGTCGTCGAGAAGAAGTGGCAGCAGGCCTGGGACAAGGCCGACATCTTCTCGGCCTCCAACGACGACACGCGGGCCAAGTGCTACGTCCTCGAGATGTTCCCCTACCCGTCGGGGCGCATTCACATGGGACATGTCCGCAACTACGCGATGGGCGACGTATTCGCCCGCTACAAGCGGGCCCGCGGTTTCAACGTGCTGCATCCGATGGGCTGGGACGCGTTCGGCATGCCGGCCGAGAACGCCGCCATGGAGCGCAAGACGCATCCGGGCAAGTGGACCTACGAGAACATCGCCGCAATGAAGGCGCAGCTGAAGTCGATGGGTCTCTCCCTCGATTGGAAGCGCGAGATCGCCACCTGCAACGTCGACTACTACCGCCACCAGCAGAAGCTGTTCGTCGACCTCTACGAGAAGGGCTTGGCGTACCGAAAGTCGTCGAAGGTCAACTGGGATCCGGTCGACCATACCGTGCTGGCCAACGAGCAGGTTATCGACGGCCGCGGCTGGCGCTCCGGCGCGCTCGTCGAGCAGCGCGAGCTGACACAATGGTTCTTCAAGATCACGCAATACTCCGACGACCTGCTCTCCGCGTTGAATTCCCTGGATAAATGGCCAGAGAAGGTGCGCCTGATGCAGGCGAACTGGATCGGCCGCTCCGAGGGCTTGATGGTCCGCTGGGCGCTGGATGAGAAGACGGCGCCGACCGGCTTCTCGGAACTGGAAATCTACACGACGCGGCCCGATACCTTGTTCGGCGCCTCGTTCATGGCGATCGCGCCCGACCATCCCCTCGCTAAGGCCGCGGCCGAGAAGAACCCCGCGCTTGCCGCGTTCTGCGACGAGTGCCGCCGCATGGGCACCTCCGTCGCCGACGTCGAGACGGCGGAGAAGAAGGGCTTCGACACTGGCATCCGCGCCGTGCATCCCTTCGACGACACCTGGCAGCTGCCGGTCTACGTCGCCAACTTCATCCTGATGGACTACGGCACCGGCGCCATCTTCGGCTGTCCGTCAGGCGACCAGCGCGACATCGAGTTCGCACACACGTACAAGTTGCCAGTGGTGCCCGTGGTCGTTCCGGCCGAGGAGGCGAAGCGCCCGGCCGTGCTGGCGCTGATAGAGAAGGGCACCGCCTGGGCCGACGACGGCGTGATGATCAACTCACGCTTCCTCGACGGCATGGACAGCACCGCCGCGTTCGATGAAGTGGCGAAGCGTCTCGAAGCCGCGAAGCTCACCGGCAAGCCGGTGGCCGCCCGCAAGGTCAACTTCCGCCTGCGCGACTGGGGCATCTCGCGCCAGCGCTACTGGGGCTGCCCGATCCCGATGATCCACTGCGACACCTGCGGTGTGGTGCCGGTGCCCGACAAGGATCTGCCGGTGAAGCTGCCGGACGATGCCTCGTTCGACAAGCCGGGCAACCCGCTCGACCGGCATCCGACCTGGAAGCATGTCGATTGCCCCAAGTGCAAGGCCAAGGCCCGGCGCGAAACGGACACGATGGACACGTTCGTCGACTCGTCCTGGTATTTCGTGCGCTTCACCGCGCCCGACGCCGCAACCCCGGTCGATGCGAAAGCCGCCAAGTATTGGCTGCCTGTCGACCAGTACATCGGCGGCATCGAGCACGCGATCCTGCATCTGCTCTACTCGCGCTTCTTCACCCGCGCGATGAGCGCGGCTGGCCACCTGGCCCTCGCCGAGCCGTTCGGCGCGCTGTTCACGCAGGGCATGGTCACGCACGAGACCTACAAATCGAAGGGCGGCCAGTGGCTGCTCCCGAGCGAGGTGCGCTTCGAGGGCGAGGGCGACAGCCGCAAGGCCTACGAAATCGCCAGCGGCGCCCTGGCCGAGATCGGCTCCATCGAGAAAATGTCCAAGTCCAAGAAAAACCTGGTAGATCCCGACGACATCATCTCGCACTACGGTGCCGATTGCGCGCGCTGGTTCATGCTGTCGGACAGCCCGCCCGAGCGCGACGTGATCTGGACCGAGGCCGGCGTCGCCGGCGCGAGCCGCTTCATCCAGCGCATCTGGCGCATGACCGACGATGCGATCGAGAAGGCGGTCGCCAAGGGTACGGCCATGCCCAACGGCTTTGGTCCCGAAGCGATGGAGCTTCGCCGCGCCGCACACAAGGCGCTCGACGCCGTCGGCCGCAACATCGAGGGCCTCCGCTTCAACGTCGCCGTGGCGCAGCTTTATGAGCTGACCAACACGCTGTCGGCCTCGATGAGCAAAGCCGGCGACGGCCTCGCCTGGGCCCAGCGTGAGGCGGCCGAGCTGCTCGTTCGCATGCTGGCCCCGATGATGCCGCACCTCGCCGAGGAATGCTGGGCGCGGCTCGGCTACAACACCCTGATCGCCAATGAGCCCTGGCCGCAGGCGGAAGCCGCCTTGCTCGTTGACGATACGATCACCATTGCCGTACAGGTGAACGGCAAGCGCCGTGATGAGCTGACGATCGCCCGAACCGCGTCCAAGGACGAGTTGGAGGCTGCCGCCTTGAAGCTCGAATCCGTGGTTCGCGCGCTCGAGGGCAAGACACCGAAGAAGATCATCGTGGTGCCGCAGAGGATCGTGAATGTCGTGGTCTGAGACGCGTCGCAGAGCTCGAACGGAGGCGCCGGCAAGTTCCGGACGTCGCGGCTTTCTGCGTGCCGCCATCGGATTGGCCCTGGCAGCTCCGGCCCTGACCGCATGCGGCAGCGGCGGCTTCCATCCGATGTATGCCTCCAGCTCGTTCGGCGGCAACGATCTCAACGCCAAGATGGCCGCGGTCGAAGTCGACAAGGCTCCGGGCCGGGTCGGGCAGCGGATCCGCAACGAGATCATGTACCAGAATACGGGTGGCGGTGAAGCGGCCGCCCCGCTGTACAAGCTCGAGCTTGCGACGCGCGAAAACCTGACGTCCACGCTCGTTCGCTCCGATGGCGATGCTGCATCGCAGATCTACAGCCTCGACGTCGCCTTCCGGCTGACCGACGTCAAGTCCAAGAAACTGCTGCTCGAAGGCGTCAGCTACGGCCGCGCCGGGTTCGAGCGCTTTACCTCGATCTTCTCTAACGTTCGTGCTCGCGAGGAAGCGGAGAACCGCGCCGCCAAAGCTGTCGCGAACGACATCAAGACGCGGCTTTCGGCCTACCTCGCCTCCACCTGAGGTCTCACACCTGGGCCTCCCCTCGCGACCCTCAATCTGGGCCCATCGGCTGGTCCCGCTTCTCAGGGGTGAAGCATGGTCGCCATCAAGGCGCAGGGTGCCGCCGCGTTCGTCAAGGCGCCCGACCCACGCATGTCCGCGATCCTTCTGTTCGGCAGCGATGCCGGGATGGTTTCCGAGCGCGCCCAGGCCATCGCAAAGACCGTCGCCGCTCGCGAGAATCCCCCAGGTGAGATCATCCGCATCGAGGAATCCGACCTCGACGATGATCCGGAGCGACTCCTTGTCGAATTGCAGACGATGCCGATGTTCGGAGGCCGCAAGGTCGTCCGCACCAGTTCCGGCCGTCGGATCAACACGCAGTACCTGAAGCCGCTCATCGAGGGCGGCACGCTGGCCGGGACGCTGATCGTCGAGGCCGGCAACCTCAGGGCGGACGAGACCCTGCGCGCCTTGTTCGAGAAATCGCCGATCGCCGCCGCCGTCGGCTGCTACGCCGACGAGGAGGCCGGGCTCGAGGGCCTGGTGCGCGAGGTCCTCAAGCAGGCCAAGCTGGAGATCTCGCCCGAGGCCCGCGACCTGCTCCTGACGCGGCTCGGGGCCGACCGGGTGCTATCGCGCAACGAGATCGAGAAGCTCGCCCTCTATGTCGGCGACAAAGGCCGGATCGAGATCGACGACGTCGACGCCATCGTCGGCGACGCGGCCGAGCAGGCGGTGGATCGCGTCGTGCTGGCAGCCTCGTCCGGCGATACGGCGAAGGCACTGGCCGAGATCGACCGCGCGGTCGCATCCGGCGAAAGCGGGCAGAGCATCGTCATGGCGGTGCAACGCTACGTGCACAGACTCCATCGTCTCAGGGCAGCGGTCGAGGCCGGAAGGTCGGTCGACGATGCGATCCGAGGACTTCGGCCGCCGGTTCACTTCAAGGCGCAGCCCGCGCTCCGGGCCCACTGTCATATGTGGACTCTGCCGCGGCTCGACGAGGCCGAAAGCAGGGTCGCCGCCGCGGTCAAGGACGCGCGCCTCGGCGGCGGACTGGAGCAGCCGCTGTCGGAGCGCCTGCTGATCGAGGTGTCGCGGCTGGCGCGGATGTCGGCCGCCGACCGTAAGCGAGGACAGTGACGGCCCCGCCGCCCGCCGGTTATTACGCGGCCTCGGCGTGCTGCTTCACCCACGCCACGTATCGGTCCATCCAGCCTTGCAGGAACTGGCGGCTCGCCGCACCGATGCTGCCGTCGGCTTCGAACAAACCTTCCTTTGCCTGAACGAAAGCCTCCGGCTGGCCCAGCGTCGGCATGTCGAGATAAGCCAGGATGGTGCGCAAGTGCTGCTGTGCGAGCGCCGTTCCGATGGCGCCGACCGAGACGCCGATGACGCCGGCCGGCTTGCCGGCCCACGCACTCTGGCCATAAGGACGGGACGCATGGTCGATCGCGTTCTTCAACACGCCCGAAATCGAGCGGTTGTACTCCGGCGTCACGAATATCACGCCGCTCGCGCTCTCGATCTCGCCCTCGAGGCGCTTGACGGACGCCGCCTGATCGCCGTCCTGGTCCTGATCGTAAAGCGGCAAATCGCCGATCTCGACAAACCGGAACGCGACACCGGCCGGCGCCAGCTTGGCGAGGCCGTGGGCCAGCTTGCGGTTGAAGGAGTCCTTCCGCAGGCTGCCGACGACGACGGCGATGTTCAAGGTGCTCATGATGTTCTCCTGAGAGTTCGTCTGCAAATTCAAGCGCGGCGGTACTCAAGCGGCTTCCCGCAACAGCGCCTCGAGATCGAGCGGGCGGGTATCCATCGCGAGATTGCCAGCCGCATCCCGCGGCCACTCGCCGGGGTCGCGATCGCGGTAGAGCTCGACCCCGTTGCCATCGGGGTCTTCGAGGTAAAGCGCCTCACTGACGCCGTGATCGCTGGCGCCCTGCAGCGCAACGCGTGCATCGATCAGCCGTTTCAGGGCATCCGCCAGCGCCGCCCGCGTCGGATAGAGGAATGCGACGTGGAACAGGCCGGTGGAGCCGGCAGCTGGCGGCTTGCCACCCTTGCTCTGCCAGGTGTTGAGGCCGAGGTGATGGTGATAGTCGCCGGCGGCGAGGAAGGCGGCCTGGTGGCCGTAACGCTGTTTCAGCCCGAAGCCGAGCACGCCGCAGTAGAACGCGAGCGCGCGGTCGAGATCGGCGACCTTCAAGTGTACATGGCCGATGCGCGTGCCCGGATCGACCGGCCGCGGCGTCAATTCAGGCTCGATCGAGGAATGGGCGGATGGTTCTGTCATGGATGGCCTGATGAGTGTGCGATGTCCCTCGGACAACGCCTGCTGTCGCTCATCAGATGCACCCGCTCCTCGCATTTGATAATTCCGCACTTTCACCTATATTTTCACACCATGAGTGTTAGATGAGGTCCGAACGCAATGCTCGATCGCGTCACGGGGATGCAGGTTTTTGCTCGCGTCGCGGCGTTGGGCAGCCTGTCGGCGGCGGCTCGGGCGCTCGGCATGTCGCAGACGATGGCGACCAAGCATATCGCCGCCATCGAGGTCCGGCTTGGCGTCAAGCTGCTGCATCGGACCACGCGCCGCCTGTCCCTGACCGAGGCAGGGCGCGGCTACCTAGAAGCGGCCGAGCGCATCCTCGGCGAGATCGACGAAGCCGAGGCGGACGCGGCGGCGGCCTCACACGAGGTCGGAGGAATGCTCCGGATCAGCGTGCCGGTGTCGTTCGGCATTCGCCAGATCGGCCCGCTGCTGCCGGATCTCTTGTCGCGTCATCCCGCGCTGTCGGTCGATCTCGGCCTCAACGACCGCTACGTCGATCTGATCGAGGAAGGCTTCGATCTGGCCGTGCGGATCGGCAGGCTGCAGGACTCCACGATGATCGCGCGGCGGCTGGCGCCTTGTAGCGTACTCGTCTGCGCCGCTCCGGCTTATCTCGCACGCCACGGGACGCCGGCGACGGTCGCCGAGCTGGGCCGGCACGCCTGCCTGATCTACACACTGTCGCGTTCCGCCGATCCCGACGTCTGGGCGTTCGGACCCAAGGGCGAGGTCCGCGCCGCCGTAGGCGGCACGTTGAGGGCCAACAACGGCGACGCTCTGGTCGCGGCCGCGATCGCCGGCCAAGGCCTCGTCAGCGGACCTGCGTTCATGCTGGTCGATGCGATCGGCGACGGCCGCCTTGTCGTACTCGACCTCGACCACCAGCCGACGCCCCTCGATGGCGTGTTCGCGGTCTATCCGGCGAACCGGCGGCCTCCAGCAAAGGTGCGAGCTTTCATCGACCACATGATCGCGGTTTATTCTCCCGCGCCGCCGTGGGAAACGTGCGGTGACCATCGATCACGAGGGCTGCATTTGCTCCCTCACCCCGGTTCGGACTAGAAGACGCAACCCGTTTCGAGAGGCCCACGCACACCACATGAGCTCGATACCGCGACAGAAACTGGACAAGCTGGTCGAGCGCTGGGAGTCCGTCCAGGCCGAGATGAACCAGGGCTCGGGCCAGGCCGCGTTCGTGCGGCTGTCGAAGGAGTTCGCCGAGCTCGACCCTGTCGTCGGCGCCATCCGCGAGCTGCAGCGGGCCGAGTCCGAGGCAGCCGACCTCACGGCGATGATCGCCGACGCAGGCGCCGACCGGGAAATGGCGGCGATGGCCCGCGAGGAGCTGGAGACGCTGAAGCCACGCATCACCGAGCTCGAGCAGCAGCTCAAGCTGCAATTGCTCCCCAAGGATTCCGCCGACGAGAAAAGCGCCATCCTGGAAGTGCGCGCCGGCACCGGCGGCGACGAGGCGGCGCTGTTCGCGGCCGACCTGTTCCGCATGTATCAACGCTACGCCGAACTCAAGGGCTGGAAGACCGAGGTCATTTCGATGTCGGAGAACGACCTCGGCGGCTACAAGGAGATCGTCGCATCGATAACGGGGGCGGGCGTGTTCGCCAAGCTCAAGTTCGAATCCGGCGTCCATCGTGTACAGCGTGTGCCGGCGACCGAAGCAAGCGGGCGAATTCACACGTCCGCGGCGACGGTGGCTGTGCTGCCCGAAGCCGAGGAAACCGACGTCGAGATCAAGCCCGAGGATGTCCGGATCGACACGATGCGGGCGAGCGGCGCCGGCGGCCAGCACGTCAACAAGACCGACTCGGCGGTCCGCGTGACGCACATTCCGACGGGCATCGTCGTCGTGTCGATGGAAAAGTCGCAGCACCAGAACCGGCGCCTTGTCATGCAGGTGTTGCGCTCGCGCCTTTACGAGATGGAGCGCGAGAAGGCCGACGACGAGCGGGCGGCGGCGCGCAAGGATCAGGTCGGCTCCGGCGACCGCTCGGAGAAGATCCGCACCTATAATTTCCCGCAGGGCCGCGTCACCGACCACCGCATCAAGCTGACCCTGCACAAGCTGCCGCAGGTGCTCGGTGGCGATCTCGACGAGCTGGTCGATGCGCTGATCACCGAGCATCAGGCGGGGCAACTCGCCGCAATGGAGGCTCATGGCGCCGCCTGATTCCGCAGCGACGCTCGACGGGGCGGTGCGTTGGGCGACGGCGCGACTGGCGGCCGCCGGCATCGAGGGTCCGGGCCGCGATGCCCGATTGCTGGTCGCGGCCGCCTTGGGTGCCACGCAGACCGAGCTGATCCTGCACCCTGAAAGGCGGCTGACCGATCTGGAACGGCGGCGTGTCGACGAGACGGTCGCGCGCCGATGCCGGCATGAGCCCGTCTCCCGCATTCTCGGGGAGCGGGAGTTCTACGGCCGCACGTTCAAGATCACACCGGACACGCTCGACCCGCGGCCGGACAGCGAGACGCTGATCGAGGCCGTGCTGGAGGTCGTCGGGTCGGAAGGTCGCAAAGACCATCCGCTGCGGATTCTCGATATCGGCACGGGAACCGGGTGCCTCGTTGCCACGTTGTTGTGTGAGCTACCGGCCGCGGTCGGTGTCGGCATCGACGTCAGCCCGGGAGCACTGGAGGTTGCGCGATGCAATTCTCAGCAACTCGGCGTGGCAGACAGGGCTGAATTCAGGCTTCAGGCGGCGGCGGAGGTCTGCGACACTTTCGACATCCTGGTCAGCAATCCGCCGTATATCAGATCCAGCGAGATCGCCGGCCTGGCCGAGGACGTCAAAGGATTCGATCCCGCGATGGCGCTCGACGGCGGCTTCGACGGGCTGGTCGTCTACAGGCAGATCGCCACGCGTCTACCGAGTGTTTTGCCTGCAGGCTGGGCATTCTTCGAGGTTGGCGACGGTCAAGCCGACGAGTTGCAGCACCTGTTGAAGACCGCGTTGATGCAACGGATCCAGACCTCGAGAGCTTGGCGCGATCTCGGGGGTCGAGAGCGGTGTGTGGCTGTAGAGCTACATTGATAACCCTCAGCGTGAAAGGTGTTGGATTTCGGCCAGGGACCAGATACTGTAGAAACAGAGCGGATTGCTGTGCGCGACCATCGACGCGGTGGCTGAAAGACGGCCCCCCCACTTGAAAGCGCATCATGATCGCGAAGCAGTGAAGCCTGTCGCTGATGCGTGCCGGCTAGTCTGCATGGGCCGTTGGGCGATTGCCGGCTCCGTTAGAGGTTTGCGCCACCCTCCATCTGACTGAGCGGCCAACTTGCTGAGCGACTGTCAACGTATGTGACCAAGTCGGGAAAGAGCATCGCTGCCTGTCGATCGCCAATGGGCGGATCGGCGAGCGCGCCGGTGCGAGCGGGAAGTTTGGGTGGGAAGCAGTTGCATCGTGAGGCGGCAACGCCTTCCACCGGGAGACTGGACGTCACGCTCCGGGCAGTGACGATCCTGAAGCCAATTTGGGCTCGGACTTTGATTCACGAGAGAACGGAAGTCCATGAGGCAGGGACATCAGAATCGCAGGGGCCGCGGCCGTGGCAGCAGCAACAACAACAACAACAGCAATAATAGCAGCAACAACAATAATAATCGCAAGGGCCAAAACCCCCTGACGCGGACGTTCGAGTCGAACGGCCCCGACGTCAAGATCCGCGGCACGCCTGCGCACATCGCCGAGAAATATATTTCGCTGGCGCGCGATGCGAAATCTTCAGGTGACGAAGTTCTCGCTGAGAACTACCTGCAGCATGCCGAGCATTACAACCGTATCATCTTGGCATTCCGCGATCAGCAGATCAGCCAGGGTGGCGATCCGGCTGCTGGCGGCATGAGCCAGCGGTTCCGAGTGCCACAGCTCAACGACGGTCCCGACGACGAGATCGGCGAGGACGGCGACGACTACGGCGGCGGCGAGCAGCCCGGCGTGGTGCGCGGAAACGAGCCGCAACCTGGTCTGCAGCAGCCGCAGCCCTTCGAGGGCGGCGAGCGGCCGGAGCGGCCCGAGCGCGAGCAGCGTTTCGACCGCAACGAGGGCCGCGACTACAATCGCCCCCATGATCGCTCGCAGGATCGGCCGCAGGAAGGTCGCGACCGGCAGGACCGGCAGGGTGGCAACCGCTACGACGATCGCCAGCGCCGCCATCCCGACCAGTTCCGGAACCGCGACCGTGGCGACGGCCGGCCGGACTACAACCGCCAGGGTGGGCAGGACCGGGATCGCGGCTACGATCGGAATCAGGATCGAGGCCCAGATCGCGGACCCGACCGCAACATGGATCGCGACCGGGGCAATCAGGATCGGGGGCCGGACCGGGGCCCAGATCGGGCTTATGATCGCAACCAGGATCGCGGGCCCGACCGCACCGTCGACCGGCCGCAGCATGACCGGCCACCCGTGGACCGCCCGCCGATGGATAGGCAGCCGATGGACCGGCAGCCGCCGCCACTCGACCGCCCCATGGAGCGCGTCGCCGAGCCGGCGGGCTTCGTTCCGGAGCGTTTGCCGGTGCAACCGCCGGTCGCTGTCGCGGCACCGGTCGACCCCGCATTCGATGCCATCAATGGTACGGTGGTCGGTCGCCCGCCACGCGCCGAAGGTGCAGCACCGCGCCGCCGCGAGCGCTTCCAGCCGCAACACGAGCAGCCCGAGTTCCTACGCCGTCCGGTTCGCCGCCCACGACGCGATGCGGCACCGACGGAGGGTGGTGGCGAGGGTGACGTAACGCCAGTCGCCGAGGCGCCGGTGGCACCCGTCCGCAACGATGGCGGCTCGGACGAGTGAAAGACGCGGCGGACGGGTCCTGGGGCCCGCCGCTCGCCATCCGTTCGGGAGGGCCCGTTCGACCGCCGGATCAGGCTATTCGGCGGCCACGACCTCATCGCCATCGGCGATTTCGCCGTCAGTGACGACGTTGGCATAGACGCCGAAATCGCTGTGACTCCACCGGCGTTGCAGCGTGGCGGGAATCGCCATGTCGCGCGCGCCGGTCTTCGGATCGACGTTGGTCGCGTCACAGCGCGTGGTGCGGTCGAAGACCTTGAACGATACGGCCCCGATCCGGATCGTTTTACCGATCCATTTGAACTCGGCCCATGCCGGAACGCGGTCGAGATAGAGGTTCGCGCGAAAGCGAAGCGGATCGACCTCCCGGCCCGCCGCCCGTTCCACCTCCGCAACCGTCGCCAGATTGACGATGTGGACGCATTTCGCGGCGACATCGGAGAAACTGTGCCCCGGCGCCGAGACGATATGCGGTGCCCCGCGCAAGGAATCCTTCATGTAGGCGGCGAAGAACTGCTCCAGCATGCGGCGACCGAGCGTCGTGTCGAGCTGGCCTCGGGCCACCTGCCGGCCGGCCCGACGGATGGTCAGCGTCTGGGCCTCCTCGTCGAACTCGGACTCCAGCGTCGCCAGACGCTCGTTCCGCATCAGCATCAGGAAAGAAATCTTCGGCAGGTACTTCGGTGCCTGCTCGTCGAAACGACCCGGTCCGTTCTCGATGGCCCAGGCCCTGTCGAAGGGAAGCGTCTTGCCGGCCTCGAGCGCCACCCGTTCGAGTCGCTGCGGCGACAGCCCCTTGACCGGATAGCGATAGATCGCGCTGAGCTTCGGCGACGTCATGTATGACCCTGCCCATGATGGCTGTTTTGCAGCGCATCATGGTCCCGCGACGTGGCGCTGACAAGGCGCGCGACCCTGCCAGACTCCAGAAGTCGTCGAGGATCAGCCACGCTTGGGCAATGCAATGCCTCGCGCGGCCGCGGCCTTGGCCACGAACTTGTCGGTTTGCTCGAAGGCGCCCTTCAGATCGCGCATTCCCGCGAGGTCGCCGATCTCGGCGAACCGGGCGGCGATCGTCTCGGGCGTGCGCTCCGCCTCGGACAGGTAGATGCCCTCGGTCTCGTGGATGACCGCCTGCGCGAAGCCACCCGCACCGGCCGCCAGAATCACGCGCGAGGGCGCATTCTCGCTGACCAGGTAGAGCACGCCGGGCGTGATGGAGGCCGGCGTCATCAGCTCGAGCGCCTCCTTGGGCAGCAGCGCCTCGGTCATCCGCGTCGCCGCCGTCGGCGAGAGCAGGTTGACGCGAACGTCGGTCTTCGCGCCCTCCTGGTGGAGGACGTTCATCAAGCCGATCATGCCGGCCTTGGCCGCGCCGTAGTTGGATTGGCCGAAGTTGCCGTAGAGGCCCGACGAGGACGTGGTGAAGACGATACGGCCGTAATTCTGCGCGCGCATGATGTCCCACACCGTCTTGGTGCAGATCACCGTGCCCATCAAGTGCACCTCGAGCACGGCGCGAAAGTCGTCGAGCTCCATCTTGGTGAAGGTCTTGTCGCGCAGGATGCCTGCGTTGTTGACCAGGATGTCGACGCGGCCCCACTGCGCCATCACGCGCTCGACCATCGCCTTGACCTCGTCGGGCGAGGTGACGCTGGCACCGTCGGCGATCGCC
The DNA here is from genome assembly GCA_945889015.1 of Devosia equisanguinis. Classification (GTDB taxonomy): domain Bacteria; phylum Pseudomonadota; class Alphaproteobacteria; order Rhizobiales; family Hyphomicrobiaceae; genus CAMDBL01. The sequence continues at coordinate 22,432 of CAMDBL010000007.1, read as the reverse complement.
TCGCCGCCCTTGGCCTTGATCTCCTCGACGACCTTCTCGGCCGCGGCCGAGGTACGTCCACGCCCGTCGAGTGCCGCACCCAGATCGTTGACCACGACCTTGGCGCCACGCTCGGCCAGCCCGAGTGCGTGACTGCGCCCCAGGCCGTTGCCCGCCCCCGTCACGATCGCCACCCGCCCGTCGAACCTGATCGTCATGCCTTCCCCTCCCCTGCGTCGCGTCTTCTCTCCGTGCTGGCGCGGACGGTGCGCCTCACCCCAGCACGGCCATGCCCAGCCATTCCGCGACCAGCGCCGGCTTGCCGCCGCCCTCGATCTCGACCGTAACCTCGTTGCGGAACAGCACCTCGCCCTTGTCCCGCTCGGTCAGTTCCTTCAGCACGAAACGGCCGCGGATGCGCGCGCCGGTCCTCACCGGTGTCAGGAAGCGGATCTTGTCGAAGCCGTAGTTGATGCTGGTATGCGTCCCCTCGATCCGAGGCATCACCTCGGCGAGTAATGTGCTCAACATCGCCAGCGTAAGGAAGCCGTGTGCGATGGTGCCTCCGAACGGCGTGTCCTTGGCCCGCACGGGATCGACGTGGATGTATTGGTGGTCGCCAGTGACGCCGGCGAAGCGGTCGACCATGTCCTGGTCGATGATATGCCAATCCGACACGCCGATCTCAGTGCCGACGCGCTGCTTGAGACTCGCGAGCGGCACCACCGGCCGTTCCTTCTGGGTCATCAGTCGTCTCCCCCGAGCACGCCTTCACCGCAGACGACGTGCAGTCCGCCGTCGATCGGTATGATGGCACCGGTCGTATAGGCGCCGCCCGCTCCACACAAGAACAGCAGTGCCGCGGCGATGTCCTCCATCCGCCCGATGCGACCGAGAGGGACGCCCTTCTCCATCCGCGCCCGCTTCTCGGCATCGCGGGTGGCAAACGCCATCATTCGGCTGTCGAAGGGACCGGGCGCGAGGGCGTTGACGGTGATGTGCTCGCCCGCCAGCTCGTTGGCGAGGATGCGGGTGACATGGTGGACCGCCGCCTTCGATGCCGAATAGGAGTAGGCGCCCTTCGAGATCGGCTGGGTGCCCATTACCGAGCCGAGATTGACGACGCGGGCGGGATCGGCGGGCGTGGCGGCCGCCTTCAACAGCGGCAGCAGCTCCTGCGTCAGCGCGAACGTGCCGGCGAGGTTGACGCTGAGGACGTCGTTCCAAGCGCGGTGCGGGAAAGCACCGAGCGGCGTGCCCCAGGTCCGGCCGGCATTGTTGACGAGTATATCGAGCGTGCGCGTGCGTCCGGAGACCTCGGCGGCCAGCGCCTTGACCCCCGCCTCGCTGCCGACGTCGCCGGCGAACGCCTCCACCGTGCCGGACAATCCCTTGCCGGCGAGCCGCGCCGCGAGCGCCTCGCAGACCTCGACCTTGCGCGAAGCGATCAGCACCCGCGCACCGGCCGCAGCGAGCGCCTCGGTGATCATCTCGCCGATGCCGACGCCACCGCCGGTGACCAAGGCGGTCTTGCCCGTGAGACCGAACAGGTGCTCGAGAAACTGCGTCATCGATGGCCTCTGCATCCCTCGCCGCCGTCACGGCCGGCACTGAGCGGGCGCAGTGTGGCGGCGGTCCGCCCGTCGTTCAAGACCGTTCGTGTCGATGGTCGGCATCCGGGGTCGACCATCGGCCCGGTGGGCTCGCCTAGATATCCACCGCCGCCATGTGCTTGCGGTGGACGTAGCGCTTGCGCTCGAAGGGACGAAGCCGGGGAGCCGCGAACGGCCGGCACCGGACGGACGCGAGCAGCCCGCTCGACGTGGGCGAAGCCGAAATCCGGCCGGCCTTCAGGTGGGGAGCGGCCACCGCCACGATGCGCTCCAGCCCCCGCTCGCGGATACCGAGCTCGCCGAGGTGCGCGACCGTGTTCAGAAGATAGTCGACGTTGTTGCCGGAGATACCGCGCGCGCCGCGAATCAGATGCGCCTGCACGCCGAGGGGCAACGTCCCGGCATAATTGGGATGCAGACGCTCGACGAGATAGGCGAGCGCCATCACGTTCGCATGGCTGCCGTCGAGCAGCGTCACCGGCAGGTAGGCCTCGCGATAGGCGCCACTGACCTGCTCGCGCTCGGTCAGGTAGGCGTGAACGGCGTGGGCATGCTCGCGATCGACGAGATAGGCGATGCCTTCGCAGGTGCCACCACGATCGAGGCCGAGTACGAGTCCGGGGCGCGCGAGCGTACCCCGATGGTGCATCGAATAGAGACAGAAGCCGCGATGGTAGCCGGTGAGGCGAGCATGCACGGCCCGCACGAACGGAAATCCCGGCCGCCACATCAGCGAGCCGTAGCCGAAGATCCAGAGGTCGCGCATCATCGGGGAACTTCAGAGCCGTTGGCGGGCCTCCATCGTGCCTGCCTCGCCCGGCATTCACAACCGGGCGCTTTGTCCTGATCGTCCACCCATGCTGGCCGAGATGCCACGAGATCCACGGCCGAGTGTGAGACGGCCTTGCGCAGAATAGCCCAGTCCAGGCATCTGGATCACCAGCGAGGTCGCGGGGCATGGCCCGGCGACCGCCACTGTCCTTGGAGACACGCCCATGCGTATCATCGACGTTCGCGAGATCACCAAGCCGATCGCCTCGCCGATCCGCAACGCCTACATCGACTTCTCCAAGATGACCGCGAGCCTCGTCGCGGTGGTGACCGATGTCGTCCGCGACGGCCGCCGGATCGTCGGCTACGGATTCAACTCGAACGGCCGCTATGGCCAGGGCGGGCTGATCCGCGAGCGCTTCCGCGATCGCATCCTGGAGGCCGATCCCAAGGCCATGCTCAACGCCGCCGGTGACAACCTCGACCCGCACAAGCTGTGGGCGGCGATGATGGTGAACGAGAAGCCGGGTGGCCACGGCGAACGCTCCGTCGCCGTCGGCACGCTCGACATGGCGATTTGGGACGCGACCGCCAAGATCGCGGGCAAGCCATTGTTCCGGCTGCTCGCGCAGATGAAGGGTCGCGAGGCGAACCCCAAGGTGTTCGTCTACGCGGCCGGCGGATATTACTATCCGGGCAAGGACGACACCGCGCTCAAGTCCGAGATGCGCGGCTACCTGAACCGTGGCTACACCGTCGTGAAAATGAAGATCGGCGGTGCGCCGATCGCCGAAGACCAGCGCCGGATCGAGGCGGTGCTGAAGGAAATCGGGTCGGAGGCGCAGCTCGCGGTCGATGCCAACGGCCGCTTCGATCTCGAGACTGCCATCGCCTACGCCAAGATGCTCCGTCAGTATCCGCTGTTCTGGTACGAGGAGATCGGCGACCCGCTCGACTACGCGCTGCAGGCGGCGATGTCGGAATTCTATCCAGGCCCGATGGCGACGGGCGAGAACCTGTTCTCACACCAAGATGCGCGCAATCTGTTGCGCTACGGCGGCATGCGGCCCGACCGCGACTGGCTGCAGTTCGACTGCGCGCTGTCGTACGGGCTCGTCGAATACCTTCGCACGCTCGACGTGCTCGCCCAGTTCGGCTGGTCGCCCACCCGTTGCATCCCGCACGGCGGCCATCAGATGTCGCTCAACATCGCGGCAGGCCTCGGCCTCGGCGGCAACGAAAGCTATCCCGACCTGTTCCAGCCCTACGGCGGCTTCCCCGACAGCGTGAAGGTCGAGAACGGCCACATCGTCATGCCCGAGCTTCCCGGCATCGGCTTCGAAGGCAAGTCCGACCTGATCACGCCGATGCGCGAGCTGGCGGAGTAGTTGATTCCCCTCCCCCTTGTGGGGTGGGGGGAGGCGCTAGTGCTGCCGCTCTGCCATCCCCCCTTCCCTGACCCTCCTCCACGCGGGGGAGGGAAAGTGTAACCTCATCCCTTCCCCGGCTTTCCGTCCCGCCCGAAGTTCGGCGCCGCCGTATCCTGGCCAGCCTGGATGATCCCTCTACGGATGGCGCGGGCATCGGTGAACATCTTGAAAAGCGTCTCGCCCTCGCCGAAGCGGATCGCGCGCTGCAGGTGGATCAGGTCCTCGGTGAAGCGGCCGAGCATCTCCAGCACGGCCTCCTTGTTGTTGAGGAACACGTCGCGCCACATGGTCGGGTCGGAGGCGGCGATGCGCGTGAAATCGCGGAACCCGCCAGCCGAGAACTTGATCACCTCGCTGTCGGTGACCCGCTCGAGGTGGGCGGCCGTATTGACGATGTTGTAGGCGATCAGGTGCGGCACGTGGCTGGTGATGGCCAGCACCAAGTCGTGATGGTCGGCCGGCATCACCTCGACGTTCGAGCCGAGCGCCTGCCAGAACGATTTCAGCTTGGCGACCTCGGATGGGACGGTGCCGTCGGGCGGCGTAAGGATGCACCAGCGGTTGTCGAACAGCTCCGCGAATCCGGATTCTGGGCCTGAATGCTCGGTGCCCGCGATCGGATGGCCGGGGATAAAATGCACGCCTGACGGAATGTACGGCCCGCAATCGCGGACGATGCAGCCCTTGACCGAGCCGACATCGGTGACGACCGCGCCCGGCTTCAATACCGGCGCGATCTCCTCAGCGACGGAACCGCACGCCCCGACCGGCACGCAGAGGATGACGAGGTCGGCATCCCTGGCCGCCTCGGCCGCCGTCGGATAAGCGGCATCGACCAGCTTCAGACGCTTCGCCGTCTCCAGCGTCGCGGGCGTGCGCGCCGAGCCGGTGATCGTGCCGACGATGCCCGCGCGGCGCGCCGCGTGGCTGATCGAGGAGCCGATCAGACCGATGCCGATCAGCGCGACCTTCTCGTAGATGTGCTTGCTGTGCGCGGCCATCACGCTTTGCCCATGTAGTCGGCGAGCGCCTTCAGCGTGACGCGGTTCTCCTCCTCGGTGCCGACCGTCATGCGCAGCGCGTTCGGGAAGCCGTAGCCGGTGACACGGCGCAGGATGACACCGCGCGTCTTGAGGAAGGCGTCCGCGCCCGCGGCCGTTTTGGCACTGCCGTCGGCGAAGTGCATCAGCAGGAAGTTGCCGACCGTCGGCGTCACTTTCAGACCGAGCTTCGACACTTCCTCGACGCACCAGGCAAGCCACTTGTCGTTGTGGGCGAGCGCCTTCTGGCTGTGCTCGACATCCTCGACCGCGGCGACGCCGGCGGCGATGGCGGCCGAGTTGACGTTGAACGGCCCCCGGATGCGGTTAAGTGCATCGATGATCGGCTGTGGGCCGTAGCACCAGCCGAGCCGCAGCGCGGCGAGCCCGTAGATCTTGGAGAACGTGCGCGCCATCACCGTGTTCGGCGTGGTCGCGACCATCTCGATGCCGGCCTCGTAGTCGTTGCGGCGCACGTACTCGGCATAGGCGCCATCGAGCACGAGGACGACGTGCTCGGGCAGCCCCGCGCGCAGCCGGCGCACTTCGCTCATCGGAATGTAGGTGCCGGTCGGATTGTTGGGATTGGCGACGAACACCACCTTGGTCTTCGGCGTGACACGGGCGAGGATGGCGTCGACGTCGGTATGCAGATCCTTCTCGGGTGCGACGACCGGCGTGCCGCCCGCAGCCAGGATCGCGATCTTGTAAACCAGGAAGCCGTGCTCGGTGTAGATCGCCTCGTCGCCGGGGCCGACATAGACGTGGCAGATCAGATTCAACAGCTCGTCGGAGCCCGCACCGCAGACGATGCGGCCGGGGTCGAGTCCGTAGGCCTTACCGATGGCGTTGCGCAGGGCGGTGGCGGCGCCGTCCGGGTAGCGTTCCATGCCTTCGGCGGCGGCGATGTAGGCGGCTCTCGCTTTCGGGCTCGGGCCGAGCGGCGTCTCGTTCGACGACAGCTTGATCGGCTTGACGCCGCCGGGCAGCTCGCTCTCGCCGGGCACGTAGGCGTTGATCGCGAGCACGCCGGGCTTCGGGGTGGGGAGGGTCACGACGGTCTTCCCAGATAGGGCGCGAGAATTCGCGCCGGTCGAAGGATGATGGGCTGGCGCAGTGATAGACGAGCCGGACGGGGAGTGGAAGGCGACATGAGGGGCGGACGTACGGTGCGCGGACGGGGTCAGACCTCTTGCCCAGCCACTGGCCGGGGACCGCGACGGTCCGACAAGGAGTCTGACCCCGAGCAACAGACTCGTCAAAACCGCTCTTCACCCTGGCTTTCGCATCACTTGACGGGGCGGAACCGCTCTGGTGAAGGTGGCGCGCTGTGGCGGAGGCGGCCAGTTCGAGCCTGCTGGCCGTGGCCGAGGACGCCGAAATGACCGACGACGTGCTGCTGCGTCTGGCAGCCACCATCTCCGCCCGCCGCGCCGACAGCGCCGAGAAATCCTATACCCGGCAGCTGCTGGAGGCCGGCCCCGCGCGTTGCGCCAAGAAGTTCGGCGAAGAGGCCGTCGAGGCGGTCATCGCCGCCACCGCGCAGTCCGATGCCGAGTTGAAGGCGGAGGCGGCCGACGTGCTCTATCATCTGCTGGTGCTGCTCGAGAGCCGCAATGTCGCGCTCGCGGACGTTCTCGCCGTGCTGGAGGGCCGGATGGGCACCTCCGGGCTTGCCGAAAAGGCCTCCCGGGTGAACTCATGAACGACATCACGCGGGCCCGCGCCCTGCTTGCCGCCGTCGGAAAGCCGATCGGGATCGAGCCCATGCCGCACACCGCCGCCACGCTGCAATTCTCGCCCTACCAGACCTTCAGCCGCGACGAGTGGGCGCATCTGCGTGAGGACACGCCGATGACGCTGGTGCCGCGCGAGCTGGAGCAGCTTTCGGGCGTCATCGAGGAGCTGTCGGTGGAGGAGGTCGAGCAGATCTACTTGCCGTTGTCGCGCCTGCTCAATCTCTACGTCGCCGCCGCCCAGGAGTTGGACGCGGTGACGGCGCGATTCCTCGGCCGCAAGAACGGAAAGGTGCCGTTCATCATCGGTGTCGCCGGCTCGGTGGCCGTCGGAAAGAGCACCACGGCCCGTGTGCTCAAGGCGTTGCTGGCGCGCTGGCCGGATCATCCCAGCGTCGATCTCGTCACCACCGACGGCTTCCTGTTCCCCAACGAGGAGCTGGAGCGCCGCGGCCTCATGAATCGCAAGGGCTTTCCCGAGAGCTTCGACACCGCGCGGCTGTTGAACTTCCTCGGCGAGGTGAAGTCCGGCCGCGATCGCGCCGAGGCGCCGGTCTACTCGCACTTCCACTACGACGTGCTGCCAGGCCAGGCCGTCGTGGTGGAGCGGCCCGACATTCTGATCGTCGAGGGCCTGAACGTGCTGCAGCCGGCGCGCCTGCCGCGCGACGGCATGGCCATTCCGTTCGTCTCGGATTTCTTCGACTTCTCGATCTACATCGACGCCGAGCCGCACGTGATCGAGCGGTGGTACGTCGAACGGTTCATGCGATTGCGCGCCACGGCTTTCCGCGATCCCGGCGCCTATTTCCACCGCTACGCGAGCCTTTCGCCCGAGGAGGCGAATGCCCGGGCGCTCGAGATCTGGCACACGATCAACCGCGTCAATCTGGACGAGAACATCCTCCCCACCCGCCAGCGCGCCCGCCTGATCCTGCGCAAGGGCGACACCCACCGCATCGAGAGCGTTGCGCTGCGGAAGGTATAGGTGTCCGCCGCTGCGCGTTCGACACCCAGCGGCTCCAAAAAAAAGAGCCACCTCGCGGCGGCCCTTCAGTCGGCGTGCTTTGGGATACGTGCTCAGACGTTCCGGTGTGGGGACACCGGGATCTTCAGCAGTGACAGCAACAGCTCGTTGCCGGCGATGTGCTGCTTCAGAAACGTCCGAAAGACTGGGTTCTGCATCATCACGCCGAACATCGCCTGTTGAAGGGCGAGCGCGGCGGACCAGGTGCCGATCGTCAGCTCGAAGAGAGGCACGAGCGTGGTATCGGCGGTTTTCCGGCTGGTAGGCTCCGGCGCCTCGGGCGCAGCTTTGGGCGCACCGCGTGGCGGCACGTCCTCGCTGATCCTGAAAGGCCGGACGTTGTCGGCGGCGGCAGCCATCGTCTGCACGCGCGCCTCGGACCCTGCGGACGCGCCGGCGGCGCTCAGGGTGTCGTGACCCGATTTGAGCTTGTCGCGCAGCCGGCGCACGGCCGACGGATCGACGATGCCGATCGCCTTGATGGCGGTGGTCGGCTTCATTTCGGGATTGGACGCGAGCAGCTGGGCAATTTGACGAAGACGCTCTCGGTCGTCGATCCCGCTGCCCACGGGGCGGCCACGGGTCGGCTTCGACTTCCCATTCATGCTCAAACCTGACAGCGATTCGGACATGAAACGAGAATGGGTAGGTTCTCGCGTGATTTCCAGGGATTTTAATTCATGGCGTGTGAGGTTGCGCCATCAACATGCGGAAAATGTTGCAAAAAAGGTATAGGCGGGTGCCTGACACTCCGCGTCTGACACCAAATTCCGCGAGTAATCCGGCGTGATGCAGCTGTGTCGGACCCAGAGGGCCAAACACCGCCTGGCGCCCGGTTCAGCTCAAGAGGCCCTTCTCGCGGGCGAGTTTGGCAAGCGAGGTCTCGGGGCGGGCGCCGACGTGGGAGATGATCTCGGCGGCGGCGAGGCTGCCGAGATGGCCGCAGACGTCGAGCGGGCGGCCGTGAGACAGCCCGAACAGGAACCCCGCTGCATAGAGATCGCCGGCGCCGGTGGTGTCCACGACCGTCGGGACCGGCGCCGCGGCGACGCTGACGGACTCGCCGCCCGACAGGATCAGTGAGCCCTTCGCGCTGCGCGTCAGCACCGCGAGCTTGGTATCCTTAGCGGCGCTTTTCGCGGCTTCGTCGAAACTGGTGGTCTCGTACAACGCCGTGATCTCGTTCTCGTTGGCGAACAAAATGTCGACGCCGTCGCGGATCAGCGACAGGAACTCGGCGCGATGGCGGCCGACGCAGAAGCCGTCGGACAGCGTCAGCGCAGTCTGCCGGCCCGCCTTACGCGCGATCGCGGTCGCCTGACGGAACGCGGCCTTGGCCTCGGCGCGATCGAACAGATAACCCTCGAGGTAGGTGATCCTGGCGCCTTCGATCAGCCGGGCGTCGACCTCGCCGTGGTTCAGCTCCGGGCTGACGCCGAGGAACGTGTTCATGGTGCGCTCGCCGTCGGGCGTGACCAGGATCAGGCAGCGCGCCGTCGGCAGGCTGTTCTTGGCGCGCGGGGTTGCATAGGTGACGCCGGCCGCGCCGATGTCGTGGCAGAAGATGCGGCCGAGCTCGTCGTCCGCCACCTTGCCGATGAAGCCGGCCTTGCCGCCGAGCGAGGCGATGCCGACCATGGTGTTGGCGGCCGAGCCCCCAGAGATCTCCACGGCCGGTCCCATGTCGCCGTAGAGCTTCTGCATCGCGGGCGTATCAACCAACGCCATCGAGCCCTTGGCGAGGCCGTGCTTGCCCAGGAACGCATCGTCGCAGCGGCCGATGATGTCGACGATGGCATTGCCGATGGCGACGACGTCGTGGCGGGTCTCGGTCATGGGTATCGGTCCTCGCAGGGTACTGGAGCGCCGGCACTATAGGGGCGAATACGGACGCAGCAAGGCGTTCGTCGCCACCGCCGATGCCACGCTCAGCAAGGATGCAGGCCATGGATTATCAGCGACTGCCGGCTTGAAAGCTCTGCCGGCAGATCCCTGCGGCGACGGTCAGGCCGCGGCAGCCGACGCGAACTTTGACCTCAGCTCGGCCTTTGCCGTATCGGCATGAGCTTCGCGGAGCACGCTCTTGATGAACTCGTCCATCCGTTCGACGACCCGATGCCGCTGCCGGTCGAGGGTGATATTGTGATAGCAATCCTCGAGCACCGAAATCTCGACGCGGCCCTTCAGGGTCCGTTGCAGATGCCAGGCGTTGGAGATGTCGGCGATGTCGTCCTCGCGCGGATGCAGGATCATTGTCGGCTGCGCGATGGTGCCGAGTTTTGGCATGGTCTCCTTCACCAGCCAGCGGTGCTCGATCACCGCGCCGCCGGGCGTATTGGCGAGACCGGCCTGCGAGCTGTCGGGGCCGTTGAGGGCCTGCAGGAAGAACTCGCGGACCCGTGCGTCCTTGATGCCGTGAGGGTGGGTATCCGCGAATCTGAACAGGTTGGCGACCGACTTCAGGAGCACCAGCTTGAACAGGAAAGCGTACCAAGGGATCATAAAGCCGTTGAGCCACAACTTCGGCGCGAGCAGAGTCATCGCCTGCACGTCTTTGGGGCGGTTGGCGGCCAGAAGAAGCGCGAGGATCGCCCCGGTCGACAAGCCGCCGACGACGACGAAGTCGCAGTCCTTGCGTAGCTCGTCTAGACCCGCCTCGCAGGTCTCGTACCACTGCTGCCAGGTGGCGGCATTCAGCTCCGCCTCGCTACCACAGTGCCCGGCGAGTTGGGGGCAGAGCACCGTATAGCCCATCCTGCCCAACCCATCGGCGACATAACGCGTCTCCATCGGAGTGCCGGCGAGCCCGTGAACCAGCAGGATACCGATCCGGCCGCCCTTGACTTTGTAAGAGTAATTCGTGGCACCCATCTTCGTTTTAAGCCTTTATGCTCGTGTGATGCTCGACCGTAGCTTCGAGTGCCGGACTGCGCTGTTCCGCGCGGCACAAAGCTGGCGGCAAGGCTACCAATCGTAACTTTCGGCCAATCGTAACCGTCAGGGTGTAAACTTCATGTTGAGCTGGCTCTCCCGCAGGGCAGCACCGCGCTCCCGGCCAGCCTTGGGCCGGAGCTATTGGCAACGGAGCAATGGTGCACCCGAGCCGGGAGAGATCGCCACCGCCGCTGGTCGCGCGGGCTGGCGCAGCAAGGTCGACTATGCCGTCGTGGGGGGCGGTCTTGCCGGCCTCATGACCGCGATCAGACTGGCCGAGGCAGAACCGACTGCCGACATCGTCGTGCTCGAAGCCCATTTTGTAGGCTTTGGAGCCAGCGGACGCAATGCCGGACTGGTGTCGCCGCTGCCCGCGCCTGTTTGGATGGTTAACGCCGACAGCGATCGGGAGCACGCCTGGGCACTGGCGCGGATGAACAAGGGCACGCACCTCGCCGCCAAATGGCTGGCCGAGCACGCACCCGGCAGTGAAGTCCGGCCCGCGACGCTGCGGATCGAGGCCACCGGGAAAATCACCGCCGCGGGGCTGGCAAGGGTGGCCGAGGTCCTCGAAATCTGCCGCATCGACAACGTGCTGACCCGCGATCCCTCGGCGCGCGCGCCGGCAGTCGTCGAGGTGCCGACGCACACCGTAGATCCCTTCGCTACCGTTCTGGGCCTGACCGCCCGCGCCCGGCGTCTCGGCGTCGACGTCAGGGAGAGCGCACCGGTCCAGCGCGTCGAGGACGGTCTGCGCGGTGTCGATGTCACGCTCGAGGATGGCCGCACGGTGCATGCGAGGGCGGTCGTCATTGCCACGAATGCCTATACGGACTCGTTGCAGCTGCCGGCGCAGGCCCGCGCCAAGGTGATGCACAACTACATGCTGGCGACGCCCGAGCTGTCCGACGAGATGCTGGCCCGATTGCCGGGAAGGGCGTCCTTCGTCGTCGAGATCAACAGCGCCTACGTCTTTTACCGCCTGCACGCGCGCCGCCTGATCTACGGCGGAATCGACAAGCTCGCGCACAGGGGCGACGACTTCACCGTTCCAGACGCCGTCCTGGCCCAGCTGGAACAACTGATGGACCAAAGCGTGCCCGGCTCCCGCCTCGAGGCCGCGCACGCCTGGGGCGGCAAGTATCATGTGACCCGTACCGAGCTGCCTCAGATCGAGCGGACGGGCCGCAGCGGCGCCATCGTCATGAACGTCGGCTATGGCGGCACCGGCGTTGCGCTGACGATGCTGTGCGCCGGAATGGCCGCTGGCCTTGCCCGCACCGGCAAGGTCGAGGATCCAGACGATCGTCGGCTGCTCACGGCCATCGAGCGAACCCGGCTGCCGGTGAAGGCCGGCCTGCGCTTCGCGACTCGCGTCGCGGCCGACCTGACGCTGCCGAGCCGGCGGCGCGATTGAACAATTGGCAAGGCTCAAGTTATTTCCCCGCGCCCCGCAGCCGGACGAGGAGTGCCTCGCTCGGATGGCCGTCCTGGGGGAGATCCTGGCTTTTCTGCCAGTTGCGGATGGCGATACGGGTCTGATTGCCGATGATGCCGTCGGGAATGCCGGTGTCGTGACCCGATCCGGTGAGCAGGCGCTGCAACTCCTCGCGCTCAGCGCGGGTCAGAGCGCGGTCGTCGACGGGCCAAGTCAGTTGCGGTGGATGGCCGGTCGCCAGCGCGTCCGCGAGCAAGCCGACGGACAGCGCATAGGCACTCGACGCATTGTAGCGCAGGATCGCACGGAAATTAGGCGTTGTCAGGAACGCGGGCCCGGCAGCGCCCGAAGGCAGCAGCAGCGACAGCTCGCCGGTCGTCGCAGGCCACACGGTGCCGGGCGCCGTGGCAACCCCGAGCGACTGCCAGTCGGCGGCGCGCTTGGCGAAGCCGGGTCCGGAGTGGGCGAAGTCAAAGCCGGCGGGCAATGTCACCTGGAAACCCCACGGCTGTCGCGCGAGCCAGCCCGATGCCTTCAGATAGTTGGCGGTCGATGCCAGCGCATCTCCCGTCGAGCGCCAGATGTCGCGCTTGCCGTCACTGTCGAGATCGGCGGCGTGCCTCAAGTAGGTCGACGGCATGAACTGAGTGTGGCCCATCGCGCCGGCCCAGGACCCCGTCATCGCCCCGAGCGGAATATCGCCGTTCTGCAGAATGCGGAGCGCAGCGATCAGCTCGCCGCGCCAGAACTGGGACCGGCGCGGATCGCCGTAGGCCAGCGTCGACAGCGAGCGGATGACGGAGCGGTCGCCGTGGCTTGCGCCATAGCTCGTCTCCACTCCCCAGATCGCTGCGACGACGTGCCGGTCCACGCCGAAGCGGGCTTCGACGGCTGCAAGCGTCGCCACGTTCCCTGCGACTGCCGCTTGGCCTTTGGCGACGCGGTCGGCCGAGACCAGAAGCGAGACATACTGCCCCGCGGTGCGATCATGCTCGGGCTGGCGGTTCAAGAGCTCGATGACCTCGAGGTCGGGAAACACCCCGGCGAGGGCCGGATCGACGACCGCTGGTACGATGCCCTTGCCGATCGCCTCGGCGCGGACCTGCTCGAGGAATGCGTCGAATGCGACGGACGGAGGCGCCGAGGGAGCGACCGGCGACGAGGAAGGGGGAGCCACTGGGGCGACCGCCGTCGACACGGACCGGCTGGCCGGCTGGGCCAGCAGCAGTCCCGCCGGATAGCAGGCCGCCGCGGCTATGAGACAGATCGAGCTGAGGGCGCGTCGCGTCATGGTTGAGAGCATGGGACGGCCCGTATGGCTCACGGCTTTGCCTGAATTACGGCAGGCATGGCGGCACGCATCTGCTTGAGCAGCGCCTCCGTCGGCCAGCAGTCGGCCGTCAGCTTGGCGCCGTTCTGGTAAGCCCCGATTTGCTGGCGCGTGCCGCTGCCGATCTTGCCGTCGATTTTGTCCACGGTCTGGCCGCTTTTCAGGAGCAGCCGCTGAATCTCCTCGATGTCGCGGGTGGCAAGCATCTTCGGCTCGGCCCATGGCGTCATGAAATCTCCGCGCCCGCCAATCCGATCGGTGAGGTTGCCGACGAACAGCGCATAAAGATCGGACGTATTGTAGCGGCGGATCACCTTGAAGTTCTCGGTCACGAGAAACACCGGCCCATAAGTTCCCGCCGGCTGCATCAAGTAGGCCTCGACCGCAAGATGCTCGGGCGAGAATGGCCGGCCGGACGCACGGACGTACCCGAGTTTGACCCAATCGGAAATCGGCCGGCCGTTGTTCGGGCCCTCGAGCGCGCAGTCGGCCTTGGTCGGCCGGCGAACCTCGAACCCCCAGGGCAGACCGAGCACCCAGCCCTTGTTCTTGAGCTGTTTGGCGGCAGACGCCAGCGCGTCGGGGACCGACCCGAACAGATCCACCTTGCCGTCTTTGTCGAGGTCGTAGCCGTGCGTCGCGAACTCACTCGGCATGAACTGTGTGAGACCCATGGCGCCGGCCCACGACGCCTTCATCGTCGCGCGCGGCGTACCGGACTGAAGCAGCCTCAACGCGGCAAGCAGCTCGGTCCGGAACGTCTCCTTGCGCCGACCAAAATAGGCTTGAGTCGCCAGCACCCGGATGGCGTCGTGTGGCAACTTGTAGGTGCCGAACGCCGTCTCACGACCCCAGATCGCCAGAACTGCATTGCCATCGACGCCAATCTCTACCTCGATCTGCTTGAGACTGTCGGTGTGCTTCACCGCGAGCACGCGCCCCTGTCCGGCCAGTCTCTCCAGCATCGCCTTGTTGAGGTAGTCCTGCGGCGGCCGTGTGAACTCGGCCTGCCCCTTGGGCGCGCTGTTTTCGCGACCCGGCAGGATCAAGTCGGGCAGAGTGAGGTCGGGCACGAGATCCTTCAGCGCGTCATCGAACACGGGCCGGGTGATGCCTAGCCTCTGCGCATCCGGCCACAGCGCCTGCAGAAATCCCCTGAAACCGTCCTGGGCCTGCGCCGACACTGCCGAGGGCGATGTCAGCGCGACGGCGACGGCGAACAGCGCGGCCATGCCCCGGGCACAGCACGCGACGCTCAACCAAGCGGCCGACCGGCAGGAGGAGCGTGCGCGACGACGAACCGACACGATGCGACGACCTTTCCGAAGCTGCGTGCGTCCAGGGTGGACGACGTCGGGATGCAGCACATACCAGTGCTGAACGGTGATCGCAAATTAAGTCGAACTTCTGCGCCGTACGCGGAGTGACATGCCGTCCATGGCGCAAAGGTATTTCAACGATCCGATCACGCCGACCGGCATCCTCAGGCAGCGGACAGCCGCTGGCCGAGCTGCGCCTCCCAGGCCAGCGCGTGCGACACGATCAGGTCGAGATCGTCGTGCCGCGGCTTCCAGCCCAGGCGATAACGGATCTTGTCTGAGCCCGCGACGATCCGCGCGGGATCGCCCGGACGGCGAGGCGACATCCGCGCCTCCAGACGCTGGCCGCTGACCCGCTTCACCGCCTCGATCACCTCCAGCACCGAGTAGCCCTTCGAGTAACCGCAATTGAACACGTCGGTGCCGCCGCCATCTCGCAGATAGCCCAATGCCGCCGCATGCGCCGCCGCCAAGTCGGAGACGTGGATGTAGTCGCGCACGCAAGTGCCGTCGGCGGTCTCGTAGTCGGTGCCGAACACTTCCATGTGGCCACGCTTGCCGAGCGCGGTCTCGCAAGCGATCTTGATCAGATGCGTGGCACGCGGCGTCGACTGGCCCGAGCGGCCCTGCGGATCGGCCCCGGCGACGTTGAAGTAACGCAATGCAACGGCTTTCAGCCCGTACGCGTTGCTCGCGTCACGCAGCATGATCTCGGTCATCAGCTTGGACGAGCCATAGGGCGACATCGGCATCAGCGGCGCGTCCTCGGCCACCGGCGCCGTGGCCGGGTTGCCGTACACGGCCGCGGTCGAGGAGAAGATGAAATGGGGAACGCCACCATCGACCGCCGCCTCTATCAGGGCACGGGATTTGACGGTGTTGTTGTGATAGTAGGCGAGCGGCTGGGTGACCGACTCCGGCACCACGATCGAGCCGGCGAAGTGGATAATGGCCCGGATGGAGTTACGCTTGATCAGCGTCGCCACCAGATCCTGGTCGCCGATGTCTCCGACGACGAGCTCGGCGGGCTTCGCAACGGCCCATCGAAACCCCGTGCTCAAGTTGTCGAGGACGACGACCTCCTCCCCCCCGGCCAGCAGCTCGAGAACCATGTGGCTGCCGATATAGCCGGCGCCGCCGGTGACGAGAACGCTCATGTCTGTGATCCAAGCTCGAAGAGAGTGACGATAACCATCAGGGAGACGCCGTGTTGTCCTGATGGGTCCGATGTCTGACATACGAACGGGCTTACAGTGAAGCCACTCGATTGACGTTTTGTTAAGATCTAGAGCCCCGCCGACGGGCACTGTCCCGCGCCGCGCGCCAGTCCAATGCCGGAGAGACCCATGAGCAGCCGTCCCAGGATCCGCAAGGCCGTGTTCCCCGTCGCCGGGCTCGGCACGCGCTTCCTGCCCGCCACCAAGGCCGTGCCGAAGGAGATGCTGACGGTCGTCGACCGCCCGGTGATCCAGCACGTCGTCGACGAGGCGCGGGCCGCCGGCATCGAGCACCTGGTGTTCGTCACCGGCCGCGGCAAGGCCGTGATCGAGGATCACTTCGACATCCATTTCGAGCTGGACCGCACGCTGGCCGATCGCAAGAAGGACAAGGAGCTCGCCGCCCTGAAGGCCGACCTGCCGGCCGCGGGCATGACCAGCTTCACCCGCCAGCAAGCACCGCTCGGCCTCGGCCATGCGGTCTGGTGCGCCCGAGACATCGTCGGCAACGAACCGTTCGCGCTGCTTCTGCCGGACATGCTGCATCATGGCAAGAAGGGCTGCCTCGCCGAGATGATCGAGGCCTACGATGCGCACGCCGGTAACCATATCGCCGTCGCCCCGGTGCCGGAGGAGGACGCCCACCAGTATGGCATCGTCGGCGTCGAGGACGCGAAGGCCAAGGTCTCGCGCATCACCAAGATGGTCGAGAAGCCGGCCAAGGGCACCGCGCCGTCGAACCTGCACATCACCGGCCGTTACATCCTGCAGCCGGAGATCTTCACGCTGCTCGAGACCCAGGAGCGCGGCGCGGGCGGCGAGATCCAGCTCACCGACTCGATGATCCGCCTCTCGAAGACCGCAGGTCAGGTCTTCCACGCCGTCCGTTTCGACGGCGCCATCTACGACACCGGCTCCAAGCTCGGCTTCCTGACCGCCAACATCGCCTACGCGCTGGAGCGCGGCGATCTCGCCGGCCCACTCAAGGCGGAAATCGAGAAGCTGCTGAAGTGAGCGCGGCTGGGTCGAGGATGGCTGACCGCGTATCTGGCGGTCAGCTCTCTCGACCCTATCGGCCCCCACGCCTCAAATCTCGATGCTGTCGCCCTCGGCGAATTTTTCGAGCTCGGGGCGAAGCGTGCCTCTTCCCGAGTCGAGCAGGGCGCGCAGATGCTCGCCGAGCCGGGCAATGTCGAGCGACATGATCATGGTCTTGACCGGACCGACCGAGACCGGCGAGACCGACAGGGAGCGGAAGCCCAGTCCGATCAGCGCCATCGCCTCCAGCGGCCGCCCCGCCATCTCGCCGCAGAGGTTGAGCGGCACATGGTGGCGGGCGGCGGCATCCACGATCTGGCGCAACACCCGAAGCGCGGCGACCGACAGCGTGTCGTAGCGTTTGGCAACCAGCGGATTGGCGCGGTCCGCCGCGAACAGGAACTGAAGCAGGTCGTTGCTGCCGACAGAGACGAAGTCCACCCGCTGCATCAAGGCGTCGAGATCGTAGAGCAGGCTCGGCACCTCGAGCATGGTCCCGACCTGCACGCACGACGGCGCCGGTCCCCGCTTGCGGGCAAGCTCCATCTCCTTGTCGATCAGAGCGCGCGCCGCATCCATTTCCGATGGCGTCGAGACCATCGGCACCATGATCTTGAGCTCACCCTCGCCGACCGCGCGCAGCATGGCGCGGACCTGGGTGCGGAACAGCGCGGGCCGGTCGAGCGACATCCGCACCGCGCGCCAGCCGAGCGCAGGATTCTCCTCGCCGTGGCGGCGAAGGTAGGGCAGCACCTTGTCGCCGCCGATGTCGAGCGTGCGGAACACCACCGGCTTGCCGCCGGCCTGGGCGATGATCGCGCGATAGACCTCGGTCTGCTTGTCGAGTCGCGGCAGCGTCGGCGACAGCATGAACTGCAGCTCGGTGCGGAACAGGCCGACGCCGTCGGCGCCCGATTCCGCCAGATGCGGCATGTCGACCAGCAGGCCGGCATTGATATGCAGCGCGATGCGCACTCCGTCCTTGGTCACCGGCGCGACATCGCGCAGGGCGGCGTACTTGTGCTGGCGGCGGGCCCGAAACCGCACCTTGTCGGAGTAGGCGTTGACGACCTCCGGCGAGGGTCTGATGTGCACCTGGCCGGACTCGGCATCGACGATCGCAGCGTCACCGGTGCTGACGCGCTCGATGACGCCGGCCGCCTGGCCGATGGCGGCTATGCCGAGTGCCTTGGCGACGATGGCGACGTGGCTCTGGCTGCCGCCGTCCTCGACGATCAGTCCGCGCAACTTGGCGCGGTCGTAGTCGAGCAGCTCGGCCGGGCCCAGTGTGCGCGCAACCAGGATCGTATCGCCCGGCAGGTCGGAATGCGCCGCCGTTCCGCCGGTCTTGCCGGCCAGCACGCGCAACAGCCGGTCGGAGAGATCGTCGAGGTCGCGCTGCCGCTCCCGCCAGTAGGGATCGTTCTGCCGCATCATCCGAGCGCGCATCGAGTTCTGCACGCGCTCGACGGCAGCCTCCGCGGTCAGACCTTCCTTGACCGCATCGCCCATCCGCTTCAGCCAGCCGCGATCGTGCGCGAACATGCGGTAGGTCTCGAGCACCTCGCGATGCTCGCCGGCGCGCGCCAGACCCTCGTGACCCAGCATGTCGTCGAGCGAGGACTGCAGCGCCTGCACCGCCGTCTCGAGCCGCGCCTGCTCTGCCTCGACATCGTCGGCGATCAGGTTGGTCACCACCACGCGCGGCTCGTGCAGAACGATATGGCCCAGCGCGATGCCGTCGGAAATGCTCTCGCCCTGCACCATGGTCGGCAGCGTACGCTCGGCTGCGATGGCGGCACCCGCACCAGCAACCGCCCCCGCGACCACCTGCTCGGCGATCACCATCGCCGTGGTCTCGAGGACTTCGACGTCCTCCTCCGAGTAGACCTTGGGCGTGCGGTTCTGCACCACCAGCACGCCGAGCAGCGCCCCACCGCGCAGGATCGGAACCGCCAGCAGCGAATGGTAGATCTCCTCGCCCGTCTCCGGACGATACGAGAACGCCGGATGGCTCGATGCCTCCGGCTCGTTGACCGGCACGCCGAGCTCGGCGCAGCGTCCGACCAGCCCTTCGCCTCGCTTCAGTCGTGTGTTGTGGACTGCGCTGGTATTGAGACCTTCTGTCGCGAACAGTTCGAGCGAGCCGTCCTGGCGGCGCAGGTAGATCGAGCAGACCTCGGCGACCATCAGGCCGGCGATCTGTTTGACGATCTTGTCGAGACGCGCCTGTCCATCCGAGGGCTCGGCCATGATCGCGCGCAGACGGCGCATGATCACGCGCAATGCCGGCTCAGGCAGCTTCGCTCTCGTCTCGTCTGCTCGCCTGCCCTGCATCTGACTGCCGTTTCCGCGCTACCCTGGCCCATGCGGACTATGTGTTGCCGCCCCGATCGCCGGAGCGGGCCGGATCCCCACCGTCCCTAAAAAGCCCAAGCCCGATGCGTTGACGGCCGGACCGCCGTCAATCCTTGTCGAGACCGTATAGCGAATGCAGCGACCGGACCGCCAACTCGGCGTAGGGCGCCTCGATCAGGACGCTGATCTTGATCTCGGAGGTGGAAATCGCAAGGATATTGATCCCCTTGCTGGCCAGCGCCTGAAACATCTGGGCGGCGACGCCGGCGTGGCTGCGCATGCCGACGCCGATGACCGAAACCTTGACCACGTCCGCCGATGCCATGACGTCGTTGTAGCCGATCGACTCCTTGGCCGATTTCAGCACCTCGAGCGTGCGCGGCAGCTCGGCCGCCTGCACCGTGAACGTCATGTCCGTAAACTTGCCGTCCGGAGTGATGTTCTGGACGATCATGTCGACGTTGATGTTGGCCTCGGCCAGCGGACCGAATACGCGGGCGGCGATGCCCGGCTTGTCCGCCACCTTGAGAATGGTGATCTTGGCCTCGTCCTTCGCGTAGGCGATGCCGCTGACGACCTGCTGCTCCACGATCTCATCCTCGTCACAGACAATGGTGCCGATATCCTCGAGCCCGTCCAGCCGGAACGGCTGCATCGCCTCCGGCGCGACGAAGCTCGAAAGCACGCGCGTGCGCATGCGATACAGCATGGCGAGCTCGACAGAACGGGTCTGCAGAACCTTCGAGCCGAGCGAGGCCATCTCCAGCATCTCCTCATAGGAGACCTTGGGCAAGCGCTGCGCCTTGGGAACGATGCGTGGATCCGTGGTGTAGACGCCGTCGACGTCGGTATAGATGTCGCAGACGTCGGCCTTCAGGGCGACCGCGAGCGCGACCGCGCTGGTGTCGGAGCCGCCGCGACCCAGCGTCGCGATTCGATTGCGCTCGGGCTCGATGCCCTGGAAGCCGGTGACCACGGCCACCTCGCCCTGGTCCAGCCGCTCGCGCAGCGTCTCGCCCTTGATGTCGAGGATGCGGGCGGCGCCGTGCGCTTTATCGGTGATGACGGGAATCTGCCAGCCCTGCCAGGATCGCGCCTGCAGCCCCATCGACTGCAGCACGATGGCGGTCAGGCCGGCAGTGACCTGCTCGCCGGAGGCGACGATGGCATCGTACTCGCGCGCGTCGTGCAGCAGCGAGGCCTCACGCACCCAGGCGACGAGCTGATTGGTGGCCCCCGACATGGCCGAGACCACCACAGCGACCTTGTTGCCGGCATCGACCTCACGCTTCACGTGGCGGCACACGTTGCGGATGCGCTCGACGTTGGCCACGGACGTGCCACCGAACTTCATCACGACCACAGCCATTGCCACACCCGCTGCAAGCTCGCCGGATCCGCCGGGACCGGACGCACACACTGGCTGCGCGGCCATGCCCTTGGTCCGCGCTGCCCACTGATTTCAAGGTAACACTTGGTTACCGCGCTCTCTTAGCGGCATCGGCGGATGCCCGCAACAGAGCACTGGCCCGACAATGGCCTCCCGGCTCCGGAATAGAGTGTCATCTTGACAGGCGCCCGGCACGGCGAGCCAATGCGGGCATGTCTTCAACGCGCCCCACCAGCACCTCCGCCACCCTCGACGAGAGCGAGGTGCGCCAATTCGGCCGCATCGCCGCGGAATGGTGGGACGCGGACGGCAAGTTCCGGATGCTGCACCGGATCGGCCCCGCCCGCCTGCAATATCTGCGCGACCGGATGGTGCGACATTTCCCGCCCTCTGCCAGCGGCGGCGGCGGAATGAAGGTGCTGTCGGGGCTGTCGGTACTGGATATCGGCTGCGGCGGCGGGCTCGTCTGCGAGCCACTGGCGAGGCTCGGCGCCGGTGTGACGGGGATCGACCCATCCGAGGAAAACATCGCGGCGGCGCGCACTCATGCCGAGGCGCAGGGCCTTTTCATCGCCTATCGGGCCGCTCGGATCGAGGAACTGGCGGCCGAAGGCGCGACCTTCGACTCGGTGTTGTGTCTGGAGGTGGTCGAGCATGTCCCGGACGTCGGCCAGTTCCTCGCGGCATGCGCGCGGCTGGTACGGCCCGGCGGGCTGATGTTGGTCTCGACGCTGAACCGCACCCTGAAATCCTGGGCGCTGGCCATCGTCGGCGCAGAGTACGTGCTGCGCTGGCTGCCGGCCGGCACCCACCAGTGGGACCGGTTCGTGACGCCGGACGAGCTGGCGCGGCATCTCGCCGCCGCGGGCCTCGAGCCCGCAGGCTTCGAGGGCATGATCTACGATCCGCTTCGCGACGAGTGGCGGATTTCAAGCGACACCGGCATCAATTACTTCGCCGCGGCGACGAAGCCCGCCGCGTGAGCGGGCTTTCGCCGTCGTGCCAGTGATTTGGACCAGTGCTTCGGGCCAGAGGTGCCTTGGGCCAGAGTCCGGGACCAATTCTCCATCCCGGTGCCCTGGGCCGGCCTTCAGGCCGCCTTCGCCTCGACGTGACGCTTCGAGACCGGCATCTCCTCCATGTACTTCAGGGCGCCCTTGATCTTGGCGCCTTCCTCGGCGGAGAAGGACTGGTGGCAGATCTCGCTGTCGACGATCGCCGACTTCTCGAGCCGCACCTTGATCGCCTGGATGGTGCCCTTGGTGCGGCCGCGAACCACCAACTCGTCGCACTCGATGCCGCCCTCGACCAGCGCGTCCGCGTCGATGATCAGCAACTTGCAGCGGATGTTGCCGATCACCTTGCCCTTGACCAATACGTCGCCGTCGCTCTCGAGATCGCCGCGCATCGTCAGCCGCTCGTCGACGATCGAGTGATTGGTCGGCGTGCTGCGGTCGTAGGTGGAGAACGAGGAACCCGAGCCGGCGCTCGACGGCGCCGAATAGCTGGAGGCAGAGCCGTTGGTCGACGTGCTGCCGGAACGGATCGGCTCGACGGTGGGAGCCGAACCCAGATCGGTCTTCTTGGGATTGAACATGCGAGTTTCCTTTCTGGCATGAAATCGAATCGGTACTCGCAACACGGTGTTGCAAGACTTGTATCATTAACCTGCTTCAGTGCCTTCATTTCCGCGACATCTACGTAACTCGCTGACCTAATGATCGAATCAGGTAGATCGCTTGCCGTGGGCGGTATCACTCGGCGGGTGAAGGCAGATGCGAAGCTTCGAGATCGTGCGATCGAGCACCGATA
>CAMDBL010000006.1 GCA_945889015.1 Devosia equisanguinis | reverse complement strand
GCGTATCGGTGCTCGATCGCACGATCTCGAAGCTTCGCATCTGCCTTCACCCGCCGAGTGATACCGCCCACGGCAAGCGATCTACCTGATTCGATCATTAGGTCAGCGAGTTACGTAGATGTCGCGGAAATGAAGGCACTGAAGCAGGACTCTAGTATCGGCCGCTCAGAAGCTTTCCGTCGCGCGATGGTCGCGCTTGTGGACGACAGCTCCCAGCCGTGGGCAGCGCATCCCTCTGTCTGGGCGCCGTTCGTCCTGGTTGGTGAAGGAGCGGCGACGGTGGAGTAGTGACGATTTCGGCTAGCGCAAAGGAAAGCGGACGCACTGCTACCTCTTCGTCCGGTCCGCTTCGGGTCAAGAGCGACGGCCAAGGTGCCGCGTCCGGCGTGGTCGGTCAATCTTGGCAAGCAGACGCTCGCTGTGGCCAGCGCCGCCCAAGTGCCGCCCCTCACCCCGGGTCAAGGGCCCGGGGCAGGCTCTGTCCCTCTCCGCTTGAAGGACGGGGAGAGGGACTGCGCCCGGACGCAATCTCTCCCTCCAAACCACCCCCATCCCCCGACTTATCCTCGGGAGTTCCAGCGGGGTTATGATGGGCGCGTCCTTTCCGATGCGGGGCGTGATCGATCCGTCGGAGCACGCGGGAAGGAGGCGGCGCCGGGGCCTAGGCAACGTCGGACGGACGTTGTTGGCCACGGAGGTCGGGATCGCCGGCCGCGGCAGGATCGTCAGCAATGGCGTGGCCCGCCGGGGCTGCTGGACGCAGGTGGTGGGGCGGAAGGGTCAACCTTCCCCTGACTGTCCCAAGGGCAGCGCCGAGCGCGATCCCGTCCCAAAATCGCCGGTCGAACGGGCGCCGGAGACGGCCCTACAAAATTCTACACGGCCGCCTCCGGCGCCCGACCCCGCTTCGGCTCGTGTCTGCAGGGATGTGCAGATGCAAGTCACTGCGCGTGCGTAAATGAGAAGAAGGGGAAGAGGAGTGAGAAGTGAGAGGCTCGGCACGATGTCCATTTCAGCCTCACGCCAGATGCCGCGTCTCACTCGTGGCCGCTGCGTCACGGCGGCGGGGCATTCGCCGGGGCGAAGTCAGCATAGCTTCGGAATGGCGTCGCGCGCTCCGCCTCCTCCTGCTATCGTCCCGGCCGGCGGAGGGGGGCCCGACCAGGGCCGTTCCATCAACTCCGAGCAATATGGCTGTCGATGCGTCACTTCGAGGTCAAGTCTGGTTCTGCGTTCGCGGCCGCCGTGGTCGCGGTGCTCCTGTGCCTTGTCGCGGTGCCGAGCGGGCCCGCCGGCGCACTCACCGTCGAGTTGAAGGACGTGGCGGCCGACCGCATCGAGCGGCAAAGGGCGGCGGCGGAAGGCGCGCTTCCGTTGCCGGGCACGCCGGATCTGTCGGCCTTCGACGAGCGTCTCGCCGCCCGTGGCATCAAGCTCGGCGCGAACGTCTTCATCCGCGCCTTCAAGGCGGAATCCGAGCTCGAGCTGTGGATGATGAAGGACGGGCGCTACGTCCTGTTCGCCACCTACCCCGTCTGTCAGTGGTCCGGCACCATCGGCCCCAAGGTGCGCGAGAGCGACAAGCAGACCCCGGAAGGATTCTACACGATCAACAGGCGCCAGCTCCACCGCTCGGCGCGCCATCCCAAGGCGCTCAACCTCGGCTTCCCGAACGCCCTCGACAAGTCGTTCGAGCGCACCGGCTCCTACCTTCTCATCCACGGCGGCTGCTCGTCGATCGGCTGCTTCGCGATGACCGACACGATCATCGAGGAGATCTGGCGTGTCACCGAGGCGGCCCTGAAGGAGGGGCAGGACCACATCCCGGTGCACGCCTTCCCGTTCCGCATGACGGAGCAGAACCTGGCGCTCGTCGAGGACAACGAGTGGAAGGACTTCTGGCTCAACCTGAAGGAGGGCTACGACGCCTTCGAGCGCACCAAGTATCCGCCGAAAGTCAGCGTCTGCGAGAAGCGATATCAATTCCAGGATATCGCGCCCCCGGAGGTGGGCGACGCCGGCCCTTTAGCCGTGTGCGGCGAGACGCTCGCCGCCATCCAGGAGTGGGAGCAGTCACCGCGTCATGCGTCAGCCCGGCTGGCGGCAGCCCAAGTGCCGGCGCTCAATCTCATAAGGTCGCGAGTTCAGCTCATTCAGAGAGCGAGACTGCTCCAAGCAAGCTTGGCGGCACGCGGGTCAAGCAGCTCAAGCGCCGCGTCGTCTCGGGCAACGCCGAGGCAGCAAGCAGCAGCCCCCCGATCGACCGCGAGGCCGTGTTCCCCGGCACGCGCTAGCTGCCGCAAGTTCGTCGAGCTGAAGCATCAACACTTGGTGAACCGGGCGAAGGCCACGACTGCGCGGTCACGGGTGGCGGTGTCGCGCCGCTGATCCGGGGCGGGAGAAGGGGTAAGGCCGCTGTCGCTGAGCAATCCGCCGTCCGCCGTTTCGCGCGTCCTGGTCGTCGGTGGCTACGGCGTGTTCGGCTCGCGGGCGACAGAGCGACTGGGGCGCGAGCGCGATCTTGCGGTCGTCGTCGCCGGCCGGTCCGCGTCGCGCGCCGCGATGGCGGCGCAGGCCTTGTCGAGAATGACCGGCCGAGCAGCGGAGCATGTCGCGCTCGACGTCACGACGGTCGATGCGGAAGCCCTGCGCCAGACCGGTGCCAAGGTCGTCGTCAACGCATCGGGGCCGTTCCAGTCGCAGGACTATCGGCTCGCCGAGGCCGCCATATCGGCCGGCATGCACTACGTCGACCTCGCGGATGCCCGGGCTTTCGTCACCGGCGTCGGTGTGCTGGACGCCGCGGCCAAGGCCGCCGGTGTTCTGGTGGTCTCGGGCGCGAGCACGGTGCCGGCGGTGTCCTCGGCCGTCGTCGATCATTACGCGGGGCGCTTCGCTCGCCTGCGGTCGATCACCTACGGCATCTCGCCCGGCAACAGCTTCGATCCGGGCGAGGCGACGACGGCATCGATCCTGGGCGCGGTCGGCTTGCCGTTCTCGACGCGGATCGCAGGGCGCTGCCAGACCGTGCACGGCTGGCAGGGGATCGGCCGGCATCGCTTTCCCGGCATCGGCCGGCGCTGGATGGGTTATTGCGATATCCCCGATCTCGGGCTGTTTCCCTCCCGCTATTCCGGCATCGAGACGGTCCGATTCAAAGCCGGTGTCGAGGTGGGCGCCTTTCATCTCGGGCTCTGGCTGGTGTCGTGGCTCGTGCGGCTGGGCTTGCTGCGCCGGCCGGGCTGGCTCGCCGCCCCGTTGCTGGCGATGAAGCGCCGCCTCGGCTTTCTCGGCACCGATCGCGGCGGCATGTTCGTCACCCTCGAGGGCAACGATGCTACCGGCGAGGAAAAGCGGATCGACTGGCACCTGGAGGCGATGAACGGGCACGGCCCCTACATCCCCACGATCGCGGCCGTGTTGCTGGCGCGCAGGCTCGCCCGCGGCGAGGAGGTGCTGACCGGGGCGATGCCCTGCGTCGGGCTGGTCACGCTGGACCAGATCCAGGCCGAGGTGGCCGACCTCGACATCGGTGCCTACGACCAGGATGTGTCGTTGTACGCCCGCGTGCTGGGGCGACGCTTCGAGTTGCTGCCGGAGCAGGTGCGAGCGCTGCACCGCACCAGCACTGCAAGTCTTTGGCGCGGTGTCGCCGACGTCGATCGCGGCACGTCGTTGCTCGCCCGGATCGCGGCGGCGATCGCGGGATTGCCGAGACCCGGACGCGGCGTGCCGTTGACGGTCTCGTTCGCTCCTGCGGGCAGGGGTGAGACGTGGTCACGAGATTTTGGCGGCCGCATTTTCCGGTCGCGCCAGGCCCAGGACGGGCCACAAATTCGCGAGAGTGTCGGGCCGTCGCGGTTGAGCTTCGATCCTGTCGTCACCGGGGATGGCGGTTTGTCGCTGCGTCTCGCCGGTGTCAGCGTGCTCGGCCTGCCGCTGCCGCGAGCCCTCTGGCCCGGTATCGAGACGCGGGAATGGGAGGAAGGCGGCCGCTATCGCTTCTCGGTGGAGGCGCGGCTGCCGGTCGGCGGGTTGCTGGTGCGCTATTCCGGCTCGCTGGAGCAGGTGGGGTGAATGGGCGACAGCCAACCGGATTTTCGCGAGAAACCGCGCAGGTCGTCCTTGCCAAGACCATGCCGGCTTGCTTGATTTCTGTACGGGGTTCAATGGGCTGTCGTGATTTCGGGGGGATCATCGTGTCGTTTGCCTCTCTGCAACGTCAGATGCGCAGCCCGCGCGGCTTCCTCACGCTGGCGATGCTGGTTGCAGCGGTATGTTGGAGCCTCGGTTTGCTGCTGACGCCCGACCGGCGGCGCTTCCTGATGTCGCCGGAGTGGCATTGCCAGCCGTTCTATCTCGCGGCTCACATCGTGGCGTTGAACCTGTTCGTGATGGTCTACCGCCTCAACTTCAGCGCCGGCATCGCCCACCTCGCGATCGATCCCGCCGAGCCGGCGGCCGAGTTGAAGCAGGTCTTCACGCCATCGACATGGATGGCCGCGGCGATCGTCGCCTCGCCGTTCGCGATCCTCGACTACCTGTATCTCTACTCCGACCGCTACCAGACGATGAGCGCTGATGGCGTGCGCGCCATCGACCTGCTGATGTGGGGCATCTGGTGCGCGGAGTGGTATCTCAACGCACTGATCTGGGTCGTGCTGGTCGGCTTCCTGATCAAGAGCTGCCGCGTGATCCATCGCTTTCCATTCAAGAGCCCGATCGAGGTCGTGCTGCACGAGCGGCAATATCGGCCGTTCCTGCGCATGAGTGCGCAAGGGGCGAGCATCGTGCTCGGGTTCAGCTTCGCGACCGTGCTCTACATTTGGTACACGGGCGGAGAGCTGACCGATTACATCGGTCTTATGGTGACGGGGGGGCTGCTGATCGTCGGCTTCCTGACGCCGTGGTTCATGCTCAAGTCCAAGATCGACCGCGCGGTTCGCCTCGAGATGGTCGAACTCAGGCGCCAGCTCGCTGTGGACATGCAGCGGGGGCGTCTGGAGGAAGCGGAAGGTGATACGCGGATCCGCTCTCTCGAGCACCGCCTCGACGAGGTGCTCGGCATGCTGCGCATCACCTACCTCGAGCAGCGCCACGACAAGATCGGGGAGACGGAGGCGAAGGCCGTGCTGTTCCGGCTGATGGCGCCGATGCTCACGATCGCCTGGCAATTCCGCCAGCACTCACTCGAGCTGTGGCGCAATCTCGGCGGCGTTCTCGGCGATCTCGCCGGCTATCTCTCGCGATTGCCGGGAGGCGGATGAGCCGGGCTGCTCGCGGAGGCGCGCCTTGCGATCGGCTACTTCGGCGCGCGCTTGGCGAGGATGCGCTGCAACGTGCGGCGATGCATGTTGAGCCGGCGGGCGGTTTCGGACACGTTGCGGTTGCAGAGCTCGTAGACGCGCTGGATGTGCTCCCAGCGCACCCGATCCGCAGACATTGGATTTTCCGGCGGGGGAGCCTTGGCATTGTGAGGCGCGAGCAGGGCATCGGTGATGTCGTCGGCGTCGGCGGGCTTGGCGAGATAATCG
This sequence comes from Devosia equisanguinis, assembly GCA_945889015.1. Classification (GTDB taxonomy): domain Bacteria; phylum Pseudomonadota; class Alphaproteobacteria; order Rhizobiales; family Hyphomicrobiaceae; genus CAMDBL01. Next base: position 43,698 of record CAMDBL010000006.1, on the reverse strand, counting down.
ACGGCGCCGAGCTTCACGGCCGATACCGCGGTCGCGATGTTGCCGTAGCCTGTGAGCACGATCGCGCGGGCATCTGGGCGCACGCGCGACAGCTCGGCGATCACGTCGAGGCCGTTCCCGTCCTCCAGCCGCATGTCGACCACCGCGAATGCGGGGGCGCTCTGGCGGATCAGATCGACGCCCTCGGCGACGGAATGGCCGAAGCGCACATCGAACCCGCGCGTCTCCATGGCGCGCACCAGACGCTGCAGGAAAGCGCGGTCGTCGTCGACCAGCAGCAGCGAGTGGTCCTCGGGCAGCTCGTCCTGCCGGAATGATAGGTCTTCGCTCACGATTCAACCTCCGGATTACACCCTTATATAGCGGGCATCTTTGCCGCACCCAAGAACAGAGATCGCAATAGCGTGAAAGTCAGGGTTGGAAAAAAACTTAACGGTACGGGCCGGCGTCTCGAGCTTCGCCTTGGCGGCGCTCGCTGCCGAAGGGCGTCGCGCCGGCCTCGAACACGGCGCGCGGCCAGGCGACCCTGACCATCGCTCCACCCTGCACGCGGTCGCGGTTGGCGAGCGTCAGCGTCGCACCGGATCGCTCGAGCAGCGTCTTGGCGATGAAGAAGCCGAGGCCCAGACCCGAAGGCGCGCCCGCCGCGACGGTGGCTTTTTCCTGCGGGCGGGTGGTGACGTAGGGTTCACCCAGCGTATCCATCACGTCGGGAGGGAAGCCCGGCCCGTCGTCGGCGATGGTGACGACCACCTCGCGCGGTCCCCACTCGGCGCTGACGTGGACCTGCTTGCCGGCGAACTCGACGGCATTCTGGACCAGATTGCCGAAACCGAAGATCAGACCCGGGCGGCGCTGGCCGGTGGGCTCGCGGTCGAAGGGCGGCTCGGCGCCGGCGGCCGGCGCGGCGGCGATCCGGATCTCCTTGCCGCGATTGCGGTAGGGCGCCGCTGCCTCCTCGAGGATCTGGGTGACGCTGACGGTGCCGTGCATCGGATCCTGCTCGGTCGGACGGCGCGTCAACTGCTGCAGGATCTCGCGGCAGCGGATCGCCTGACTGCGCAACAGAGCCAGATCCTCGGCGAGGGGGCTGTCCTTGGGCACCTCCCGCTCGAGTTCCTTGGTGACGAGCGTGATGGTGGCGAGCGGCGTTCCGAGCTCGTGCGCGGCGGCGGCGGCAAGGCCGTCGAGGGCGTGCAGCTTTTGCTCGCGGGCGAGCACCGATTCGGTCGCCGCGAGCGCCGCCGACATCTGCCGGGCTTCCTTCGACAACCGCCAAGCATACAGTGCCTGGAACATCATGGCGGCAGCGACCGAAGCGAACAGGCCGATGCGGTAGAGGCGCGGGAGTTCAAGGGTCTCCCCTTGGGCCCAGGGTAGCGGCCAATGGAACGGGACCAGCAGCGAGGTCGCGACGATGGCGACGGCGCCGAGGAATATGGTGTGGCGCGGCGGCAGGGTCGCGGCCGAGACCGTCACCGGCGCGACGATCAGGAACGTGAACTGATTCTCGATGCCGCCCGTGAGGTACAGCAGGATCGCAAGCTGGATGACGTCGTAGGCGAGCATGCCGGTGGCGAAGCGCGCGGACAGCCGGTGGCGGGCGGGATAGCGGACGCGCAGAAAAACGTTGAGCCACGCCGACAGCGCGACGAAGGTCAGGCATGGGCCGACCGGCAGCTCGTAGCCGAAGATCAGGTAGACGATGCCGATCGCGGCGAGCTGACCGAGCACCGCGAACCAGCGCAGCCGGACGATCGTCTGCAGACGCAGCCGGCTCTCGGCGTGGTCGATGTGCCAGCGTTCCTCGTCGTTGGTGACGCTCACCTGTACGTTCGCTCCCGCAGCTCTTTACCCGCGCGGGGCATCATTAGCAGAGTTGCGCGCCTTCACCAGTGCAGGGTGGCGAAGCTCGCTCCTTCTAAGCGATCAGAACACCGATGCCGGCCGGTGCCTACTCGCGGAACAGGCCGAGAAGCTTGCGCTTGCCGCCCTTGGCGGCGGCGTCGGCCTTCAGCTTCTCCTTCGCCTTGCGGATGGGCGAATAGTGGGCCGCGTTGGCGCCGTCGAGGCTGGACCGCTTCTTGATCACCTCGGTGCGGAACTGGCCGGCGAACTGCACGCCACAGCGATTGCCCTCGACCCGCACGATGACGCAGCCGACCGAGGTTCGCTCCTGCGAAGAGGCGAATGTCAGCGTCAGTGACTGGCCGACGTTGAACTTGCTCATCACGTCGCTGAACTTGCCGACGGACAGCTCGAGCAGCGCGCCGCTGGAAGAGCGATCGCGGATCGTGCAGGCCTGCGGCGTGTCGAAGGCCGGCCCCGACAGGATCGCCGGCATTTGAGAGGTGACGCGGCGGTCACGGCGGTTGTTGGCGCCGATGGCGGAGGGGATCCGCTCGACGGCCGGGCGATAGGCGCCGATCGCGCGCTGCGGGATGGTCGTGGCCGGCGTGGCGGGCGTGTCCATCGTCGCCGTGGCGGATGGCGCCGTGGGGGACGCTGCTGTTTCCACCGGTGCTCTGTCGGACGTCTCCTTGTTTCCTCCGGTGGACGGAGCGGCTACCAGTCCGGCGGCGGCAGTCCGCGATGCCGGCGTCAGGGAGGCTGCGTCGAGCACCGGCGCGTCCGCGCCGGCGTTGTCGTCGTCCTCGGCAGGGTCTTCGGAGCCCGCGGCGGTCGCCTCGTAGTCCGAGGTCGCGTCGTCGATGGCGGCTGTGATGTCGTCCTCGACCTGCTCGCGGGCGGCGGCGACTTGCTCGTCGAAGGCTTCCGCCTCGGCGTCGGTCAGCTCGGTGTGATCGACGGTCTCGTGCAGGGCAAAGAGCTCGCTGTGGGCCTCCGCGGCGATCCGCTCGGCCTGGTCGCGCTGGGTCTCGGCTTCGACGCGGGCGGCCTGCTCGCGCTCGGCGGATTGCTTGACGGTGTCGAGCTCACGCCGGGCATCGGCGAGGCGGCGCTCGGCGTCCGCGCACAGCGCTTCGGCGTGACGGCGTGCACTTTGCTCGCGCTTGTTCTCGGCTTCGAACCACGCCTTGACCTCGGTCGCTTCCTTGTCGGGGGTCTCGACGACGCGTGCCTCGAGCGCGGCGGCCTTCAGGGCCTGCAACTCGACCTGCAGCTCGGCGATGCGACGGGCGGCCTGCTCGCGCTCGATGGTCGCGGTGGTCGTGACCGCCTGCGCCTGCCTGGCCGCTGCGTCGCGCAGTGCGGCGAGTGAAGTCTCGGCTTCCACAGCTCGCTTCTCGGAGGCCGCGCGATCTGCCGCTGCTGCACGGATCACGTTCTGCTCACGCTCGGCGGCGGCCTGCCTGACATCGGCCAGCTCGCGCTCCAGGGCGGCAAGGCGAACGTCGGATTGCGCGCGCAGGGATGCGTCCTGCATCAGCGACAGCTCCCGCTGCTGGGAGCCCTCGCGCAAGGCGGTCAACTCGCGTTGTAGCCCGGCCAGCTGCCGCTCGGCCTCACGGCGCTGACCGTCGAGGTCGAGGATTGCATGCTCGCGCTTCAGCGCGGCATCCTGAAGTGCCTTCAGCTCGCGTGTCGTCTCGCTCACGAGGCGGTCGGCCTCGCGCCGCTGGGCCTCGGTCCGTTGCAGGGCGATATCCCTCTCCAGGGCGGCGTCCTGCATCTGGGCGAGCTGGCGCTGGAGATCGGCCTTGAGTGCTTCGGCCTCGTCGCGCTGCGCCTGGATGCCGTTGCTCGCCGCCTCTGCCTGGGCGAGGCTCGCCTGCAGGGTCGCGAGCTGAATCTGTGCCTCCGCCAAGCGACGCTCCGCGTCCTGCGTCTGCCGCTGGAGGGCGGCGCGGGCCGTCGTCAGGTCCGCCTCGACGAGCGAGAGCTGCCGGCGGACGTCGTCGCGCTCGCTCTCGGCGTTGCCAGCGGCAGCGGCGGCAGCCTCGGCCGAAGTGCAGGCCTCGGCGAGCTCGCGCCTCAGGTCGGCGACGATCAGCACCGTCGTCTGGTGCTGGGCGTCGGCGTCGGAGATCTGCTGGCGCAGCTGCTCGATCGACTGCTGCAGCTCGAGGCGAGCGGTCTCGGCGGTCGCATTCTGGCGTTCGGTTTCGACGCGATAGGCCTCGGCCTCGCGCTGGGCAGCCTGCAGGCGCTCGGCGGCGGCCGTGCCGGCGGTCTCGGCGGTGATGGCGCGCGCCTCGGCGTCTGCAACGCGTGCTTGCGCCTCGATGCGTGCCGACTCGGCCGCACGCGCGGCAGCCTCGGCGGCCATCGTTGCCTCGCGCGCCAGGCGCTCGGCGTCCTCTATGCGGGCTTCTGCCTCCAGCCGCGCGGCCTGCTCGCGCATCGCCCCGGCCTCGAGCTCGGCGACGATGACGTGGTGGCGAGTCTGCGCCTCGAGGCGGACGGCCGCCTCGCGCTGCTCGATGCCGTCGCGCAGGGCCGTCAGCTCACGCTGGGTTTCCTCGGCGATCCGGGTGACGTCGGCGAGCTTGGCCTCGGCCTCGTGACGGTCCGCCTTCTCGCGCAGCAGGGCTGCCTGGAGACGGCCCATACCTTGTGGCTGTGTGCCGTCCGCGGCTGTCGCCGGCGCATCGCTTGCTTCCGCGCGCAGTTCGTCGATTGCGCGCTGCAGGGCCGCAGCGGCCTCGTTGGAGGCGACGAGTGCGGCTTCCGCCGCGCGCCGCGCCTGCAGCTCACGCGCGATCTCGGCCTGCAGCTGCTCGCTTTCGGCGCGGTGCCTGGCGGCGTGGCGCTCGGCTGCTGCCTCGAGCGAGCCGGCGCTCGCGCGCAGACCATCGAGTTCGCGCTGGGTTTCGGCGGCGGCCCTGGCGGACTGCTCGACGCGCGCTTCGGCGCTGCGACGCGCCTGCAACTCGCGCTGGATCTCGGCCTGGAGCTGCTCGATCTCGGCGCGGTGTTTTTCCGCCAACCGCCGGACGATGGCCTCGGGGGCCTCGGATGCGGCGCGCAGGGCCAGTGTCTCGCGGCGAGCTTCGACGGCGGCCTGGGCGGCCTGCTCGAGCTTGGCCTCGGCATCGATCCGGGCCTGCTGCTCACGTGCGATCTCGGTTTCCAACCGCTCGGCATCGCGGCGGCGGGACTCGGCGAAGCGCAGCGCCATCGCCTCGGGCGGCTCGGCGCTCTCGCGCAGGCGCTCGACCTCGCGGCGGGCCTCCTCGGCGGCAAGAGTGGCGGCCAGAAGGTTCGCCTCAGCCTCACGGCGGCTCTTCTGCTCCTTCGCGATCTCGGCGGCCAGTTGGCCGGCGAGCGCGCGCTGGGCGTCGGCTTCGGCACGGGCGACGGCCTCGCGTTCCTCTGCCTCCTCGGCCCGCTGCAGCGCCATCTCGCAATGCTCGGCGGCTTCGAACAGGGCTTCGAGCTCCTGCTGCTCCTCGGTGCCGAGGGTCTCCGCGCCCGAGGCAGTGGCTGCATCCTGGTCGGGTGGCGTGAGGTCGTGGTGGGCGGAAGCGACCGCATGCGCGGGGACGTCGACGTGCGTCGCACCGGCGTCGTGATCGTCGTCCGTGTCATGGCCGCGAAGGGCGGCGGGATCGTCCCCGTGGAACTCGCCGCCAGCTGCGGCTTCGTCGTGACGGTACGCGTGGTGCACGGCGACATCGGCCGGCCCTACCGGCGCATCCTGCTGGTCACCGGCCGTATTCTGGCCTGGGTAGCCGTCGGTGTCGGGCTGCTGCACGTAGGAGGTGTCGACCACGACTTTGCGTGGCCGCGCATCCAGCGACTGGCGGGTGCGCTCCGAGGTCTCAATCACAGTGTTGAGACGCGTTTCCAGTCGCTCGTTTTTGCGTTGCCAGAACATGATACGACGAGCTGATCCCCTGCCACACACCCCGATGCGAGCCTGGACTCTAGCCTGCCGACTTTTATTGCCTGTTAATTAGGGTAGGCCCGTCGGAAATAGCGGCCGTCATGGTAAGCGCGGGGTTAATTTCCCCGGCGGAGCGGATCGCGCGATACTGGCCGCGTCGATCTGGTTGTTTGGGATGGCCTGCTCGCCGTGCTCTATCCCACTGCCGGAAGGGTGGCTGGCTACGTCTGGCCGAGGAGAAAGGAAGTGGGATGCGTCTCGACAGGCGACTGGTGATCGTCGTGGTGCTCGGCCTGATGGTAGGGGCGGCGGCCGCGCTTTTCTCTCTTCCCGGATTGCGCGAGCGTCTCAGCACCGCGAGTGGCCCGATCGCCAGCGTCGGCAAGGCGCAGGTCGGGGGGCCGTTCAGCCTGGTCGATCCCGCCGGCCGGAAGGTGACCGACAAGGACTTCCTCGGCCGCTATATGCTTGTCTACTTCGGTTTCACGTTCTGTCCCGATGTCTGCCCGACGGGGTTGCAGGTGATGGCGTCCGCACTCGACCAACTCGGGCCGAAGGCCGATCGCATCGCACCGCTCTTCATCACGCTCGATCCCGAGCGCGACACGCCCCAGCAGATGGGGGAGTACGTGAAGGCCTTTCATCCGCGCATTCTCGGCTTGACCGGGACTTCCGCCGAGATCGCCGAGGTCGCCCGAGCCTACCGCGTCTATTTCAAGAAGGTGACCGACGAAAAATCCACCGCAGGCTACACGGTCGACCACACGTCGATCATGTACGTGATGGATACCAAAGGAGAATTTGTCGCACACTTCACCCACGCGACGGCCGTAGACGCGATCGTGTCACGCCTGCAGAAATTGTTGTGAGGTTCATGCAACTTTAAACATTGCACGAATCGGTGCACTCTGAGTGGGGGTACTTCGACAACAATAAGGCGTGCGCGGCACTTTTCGGCATCCAGAGCGTTGCCGGTGTCATGACTCGCGATCGACAATCACAGGGGGACGCAGGCATTGCTATACCATTGGTATGAGCTGAGCCACGCTTCAGTGCGGCCGGCAAGGGTGGCGGCCGACTCCTATCGGATGTTCTTCAACAACCCGTTCAACCCGCTGTCCTACACGTCGATGGGACGCCACGCAGCGGCCGCCTGCGAGGTGTTCGAGCGGACGACGCGGCGCTACGACAAGCCCTGCTTCGGCCTGCGGGAGACCGTGGTCGATGGCGTGCCCGTCGCCGTTACCGAAGAGGTGGTCTGGCAGCGGCCGTTCTGCCGCCTCGTTCGCTTCAGGCGCGACATCGATCCCGACCTGGCCGCCAGTCAGCCGCGACTGCTTCTCGTGGCGCCTATGTCGGGGCATTTCGCGACGCTGCTGCGCGGCACGGTCGAGACCTTCCTGCCGACGCACGAGGTCTACATCACCGACTGGCAGGACGCGCGCGACGTGCCCCTCGCCGCCGGCAGCTTCGATCTCGACGACTACATCGACTACATGCGCGACATGTTCTGCTACTTCGGCGGCGACGTGCACGTGTTCGCCGTGTGCCAGCCCTCGGTGCCGGTGCTCGCCGCCGTGGCGCTGATGGAGGAGGACGACGACTCGCGCGTGCCGCTGAGCCTGGTGCTCGCCGGCGGGCCGATCGATACCCGCGTCAGCCCGACCGCTGTCAACAAGCTGGCCGAGGAAAAGGGAACCGAGTGGTTCCGACGCAACGTCATCACCTCGGTGCCTTGGCCAAATCTTGCGGTCGGTCGGCCCGTCTATCCCGGATTCCTGCAGCTCACCGGGTTCATGACCATGAACCTCGACCGGCACGTGGACGCCCACAAGAAGCTGTTCCGGCATCTGGTGCAAGGCGACGGCGATTCCGCCGAGAAGCATCGCGAGTTCTATGACGAGTACCTGGCGGTGATGGACCTCACGGCCGAGTTCTACCTGCAGACCATCGACACGGTCTTCGTCCGCCACCTGATGCCGAAGGGCGAGATGACCCATCGCTCAAGGCGTGTGGATCTGAATGCCATCCGTCGCGTGGCGCTGATGACTATCGAGGGCGAGAAGGACGATATCACCGGAATCGGCCAGTGCGCTGCGGCGATCGACCTGTGCGGCTCGATCCCTCGGCACAACAAATTCCACTACGAATGCCCGACTGTCGGCCACTACGGCATCTTCAATGGCTCGCGATTCCGAAACGAGGTGGCGCCGCGGATAGGCCGCTTCACGCGTGCCCACGACCCGCGCACGCTCGGGGCGAAGAAACTGTCGGGTATCGACAGGACGGCCGCGACCGCCCGCGCCAATGGCCATGCGCACGAGGTGTCGGCGGCGGCGTTCACCTTCGCCGTAGCCAACGATACAGCGCCCGGCGCTCATGTCACCCGCCTGCGCGCGAATGGCCTCGATGCGGCCGAGCATGCGCCTGCGGACAGCCGAGATCCGTCCGTTCTCGGCATGATGTCGCTGCCGTTCAGGATGTGGTCGATGGCGGGGAACGTGCTGCTCGATACCGCAATGCGCATGAACTCCCGGCCGGCCGCAGCGACCGTGCCGTTGCTGCTGAAGCCGGGGATCGCTGCCTCATAGTCGGAGGCGTTCAGGACGCCTTTTCGCGCAGCGTGCCTTGAAACAGAAGCACGATCTGGCGGCGGTGCGGGCGCGCGCGGTGCTCGATGACGTAAAGTCCTTGCCAGGTTCCGAGCGCCATACGGCCGCCGATCACCGGAACCTGCAGCGAGGTCGACGTCAGCATGGCCTTGACGTGGGCCGGCATGTCGTCCGGGCCTTCGACGGTGTGGCGGTAATCCGCCGTGGCCGGGCTGAGCCGCTCCAGCGCGTCGGTCAGGTCGGCCAGCACGTCGGGATCGGCGTTCTCCTGGATCGTCAGCGACGCCGACGTGTGCTGGATGAAAACGGTGAGCAATCCGGTTTCGGCGTCCGCGTGGTCCAGCCAATCCGCAACTTCGGCGGTCACGTCGGTAAAACCGATGCCGCGGGTGGCGATCGACAGCGTATGGTGGGCTTGCGACTGCACGGCGCTCACAACGGCGTGGCGCCGCGATTGCCCTCCAGTTCCTTCATCTTGTCGCGGAACTTCTTGAACATCCGCTCGACATAGCTCAGCGCCTTGTCGACCTCCTCCTCGCTCGGCAGATTGAAGCGCTCGGCGTGCCGGTCGTTCTTGGAGTCGGGGCCTCGGTTGGTGTTGGCGACGACGAGATCCTCGAGCCGCTTGATTTCCGACTTCAATTGCTTGTTCTCGGCCATCAGCCGATCGCGCTCCTGCAGCACCTGGCGGCCGTTGTCCTGCATGTCGCGGCAGGCCCACTCGTTGCCGGCCCGCTGGCAGATCGCCATCGCACCGGTGTCGGTATCGAGACGGACGAAGCCGCCGCCGTCGGCGGGCGCCATGCTGAAGCGTGCCGGCCTCTCTGCCGGCTGGGCCGACGCCGATGCCGTCGCCAGTATCAGAGCCAGGGCCGGCATGCCTGCCGCCGCGATCGTCCGTCGAATCATTCCGCGCCTCCACGAGCCACCACCGGTGGCGACAATGCCACTAAATCGAGGCGAAAAAACAGCCGTACAAGCCGTTGACTTCATTGCGAATCGCTTGGTTTGGCCATTTCCGAGCAATTTGGGCCGACGGGCTGTCCTTGCTCGACTGAACGAGTTTACCGATCGTTTACCACGAAGCAGACAACGTCGTTCCACGGTCTGCTCCCGTTTCGCATCGGACCCTCGAGATTGCGCCAGTGCCGGCTGGAGGGGAAGGGACTGATCGTCCCGCGGATCCCTGGCCGCCGGCTCGGGTGAAGACCACCGACTGCTGGAGCGGGAGAGCTGAAATGTCGGCTAGCGACGTCCAACTGCGCGAGACGCACAGGGACGATGCCGAGCACGAGGGCGGGGATGGCGCCCCCGGCGAGATCACCAGCATCCTGCAGAACATCACCGCCTTGATCGCTGCCGCGGACCGGCGCCAGGAGGAGGCGCTGCGTGAGCTGCATGCGCGTCTCGAGGGCCTGGGGCACGAGGCGCGCTCCGTTCGCGGACGTGTTCCCGACGAGTACGTTCCCGATTTCGAACGGATCGAGGAGGGGCTGACCCAGATCGCCGGCCGCATCTCGCGCGCCGAGATCGAGCGGATGGCGCTGCGGTATGATGCCGAGCAGACACGCGCCGCCCAGCAGATGCGCGGGCTGGCGGATCACGACGGCGACGACACAACGGCCTCCGTGACGGCCGACCCGCTTCACGATGCAGCCCCGCACCCATCACAGAGCCAGGCCGAATCGGCCGCGCCGGCGCCGCTTCGCTCGGCGATTGCAGTGCCCGAGGCCTTGCGCGGAACATTGAGTGCCGAGGTCCGCCGCACGTCGCCAGCTGACATCGATCCCTTCGATCTCGTCGATTCGACACGTCCGGGGGATCCGGCGCATCCATGGGACATCGAGGCCGCCGAGGCGTTGACCCGGGTCTATGAAAGCCTCGCGGGCAAGGCTCGCCTCGAGCCGCAGGCCGAGGCACAGCGTGCCGTGTACGATCTCGACGAGCCTGTTGCGCCGATTCCGCCAGAGGCCAAGTACCATCAGGCCGAGTCCCTGTCGGCGCCCGTGGTCGCCCCGCAGCAGGTTGCCGCCGAACCCGCCCCCGCTACGCCCGTGCTCGATTTCGGGCGTGACTGGCTCGAGGCCAGGTTCGCGGATATCGCCTCGCGCGTCGAGCAGTCGATGCTGGAGTTGCGCTCGCAGCCGGCGCCCATCGACCTGTATGGTCGCTTCGATCAGCTCGAGAGCCGCTTCGGCGCGGTGCTCGAAGGCGTCGCCTCCCGCTCCGACACCGACGGCCTCAGGCAGTTCGAGACGCATCTCGACGAGCTCGCCCATCACGTCGAGAGCGCCCAGCTCCAGTTGCAGCGCCTCGACACGATCGAGGCGCAGCTCAACGCGGTGATGGACAAGCTGTCGGATCAGCGCCTGTCGCAGATCCTGGAGCAAAGCTCACCGGCCGGCGTCGATGCCGAGCGCATCGCCCATGCGGCTGCCGAGCAGGTGGCTCAACGCCTGTCGAGCCTCGTGCCCGCCACTGGCTCGAGCGAGGACGGCAAGCGGCTCGACGATCTGCGCGCCATGCTCGACACCTTCATGTCCGAGCGGCGTCAGGGCGAGGAGCAGACCGCGAGCATGCTCGACACCATGCAGCACGCCATGATCCGGCTGCTGGATCGGGTCGACGCGATCGAGTTTTCACCCAACGCGGCCGGGCAGGATCCCGAATCGGACTATGCGCCGCCCGCGACGGCGTCCGCACTGGGGGTGCAGCCGGCACTGGGCATGGGGGCACACGGCTCGGCCAATCTCAGGCCGCAACCCGAGGACAAGGGCTCGCGCATCGAGCCGAGCTTGCAGCCTTCCGAGGCCAAGCCGTTCCAGCTTTCGACCGAGGGCGAGGACAATACGCAGGCGAAGCCGGACGATGGCCGTCCGCAGATGCGGGTCACCGACGTCACACGTGATCAGTTGATCGCCGATGCCCGGCGGGCGATGCAGGCGGCTGCCGCCAAGCGCGAAGCCGAGGCGGAACTCGCCGCTGCGCAGGAGAATGCTCCTCCTCGCGATGGGGGTGCTTCGACTGGCGGCATCAGCAAGTCGACGCGGCGCATCATGGTCGGCGCCTGCACCTTGATGTTGTTGAGCTCGGCCGTGCTGCTGCTGATGCCGCGCAAGCAGGCTCCCGCACCGGTGACTGATCCGAAGGCAAGCACGCAGCTCGCGCCCGCCGAAAAGACGGTGACCGCCCCGACCGCTCCGGTGGCTGCACCGACACCGGCCCCGCCGGTGACGGTTGCTCCCTCGGCGCCCATCGTCAAGGTGCCCGACAAGGCTGCCGAGGCTCCAAAGCCGAGCCGCCAGTCGATCCCGAAGGAGTTCCTGCCCAAGAGCGTGCCCGAGACCGCCATCGACGAGCTCTCGAGCCCCGTCGATCTCGGCAGCGGACGCGGCATGGTTCAGGAATCCAAGGCCTCCGGCGCGGTGTTTCCCGGCATCACGCTGCACGGCGGCGGGATGAGCCCGCTCGATGTGGCCCGCGCCAAGGAGCAGCAGAGGGTTGCCGATATCTCGACGCGTCTGGGACAGGCGCAGTCGGCCGCGATCCAGGAGACCGGCTCGATCCCGATCGGCTATGCCCCCGACGGCATGCCGCAGCACGGGCAGGCGGCCAGGCTGGCGGACACCCCGCCTTCCGCGGCCCGATCGGTCGCTGCGGCAGCCAACGAGATGCCGCCACTGATGATCGGGCCGAGTTCGCTACGCCAGGCGGCCGCCAAGGGCGATCCGTCGGCCGAGTTCGAGGTGGCGGCGCGGTTTGCCGAGGGCAAGGGCATTTCGCAGGACTTCAATCAGGCTGTGCGCTGGTATCAGCGGGCCGCAAGCCAGAGCCATGCACCGGCGCAGTATCGCCTCGGCACGCTGTTCGAGCGCGGTCTCGGGGTGAAGGCGGATGCTGCCCGCGCACGGGTCTGGTATCAGCAGGCAGCCGACCAAGGCCATGTGAAAGCGATGCACAACCTCGCGGTTCTCAGCGCGAGCCGGGAGTCGGGCAGTCCGGACTACGCCACCGCCGGCCGCTGGTTCAAGGAAGCGGCCGAGCGCGGCCTCGCCGACAGCCAGTACAATCTCGCGGTGCTGTGCGAGAGCGGTCTGGGCATGCAGAAGGATCTGCCGCAAGCGTACAAGTGGTTCTCGATCGCGGCCCGCTCCGGCGACCGCGAGGCTCGCCGCCGCCTGGACATCCTGCGCCCCAAACTCTCGGCCTCTGAAATCGCGGCTGGAGAAGGCTTGGTCTCCGCCTACGTGCCCAAGCTGGCCGACCGGCTCGTCAACGACGCGCATGCGGCGGGCGAGGCCTGGAAGGGGCGCGCCAACGGCGACACCCCGGCGGGTTGAACCATCGGCTCCTCGACACCAGAAACTGAAAAAGGCCGGCATCGCATGCCGGCCTTTTTGCTTGATTGGATGTTACCAGCCGGCCTGTAAGCCGGGTTCTGTCTGGAGCCCGAAAGCTCCGCGACGGCCATTCGTCTGGGGCGGCCATTGCTGGACGCCTCGAGCAACCAACCCGGATGGCGGGCCTGGAAGCGGGCTTGGAGCCGGCGTTGCCGCCGCTCCCGGCCATCCCTATTTGGTCTTGCTCCCGGTGGGGTTTACCGTGCCGCTTCCGTTGCCGGTCGCGCGGTGCGCTCTTACCGCACCGTTTCACCCTTGCCGCCCACGGGCCGAGGCTCGCGGGATGGCGGTTTGTTTTCTGTTGCACTTTCCCTGGGGTCACCCCCGGCGGCCGTTGGCCGCAACCGTGCTTCCATGGAGCCCGGACTTTCCTCCACCGTCGGCGGGGCGCGAGCCCCACGTCCGGCAGCGACCGTCCAGCCGGCTGGTGAGGCGCACATAGGGGCCTCGCTGCCGCCGCGTCAAGGCTCCGCCGCGGCCACGGGGATGCCCGTTCACCTTTCCAGCGTGGAACGAGCTTCATCCCCCGGCACAATTCGACATACACTAGCCCTCCATCGTTGTTCCCGCTCCGGAGCGCCCATGGCGCCAGTGCCGCCCCGAGTTCCGCCGCAGTCGCAGCCGTCGCGTCTGGCGGCGATCGACGTCTTCGCCGACCTGTCGAGCGAGGATCAGCGGCTGATCGACAGCCGGCTCGAGCCGATCCTGGTCGCGCGTGGCAAGATGCTGGTGCGGCAGGGCGAGGAGGCCGATGCGCTATACCTGGTGATGTCCGGCCGCTTCCAGGTGCTGCTCGACGGCCAGTCTCGCCCGGTCGCCGAAATCGGCCCGGGCACGCCGATCGGCGAGATCGCGTTCTTCGCGGGCGGACATCGGACGGCCAGCGTGCGCGCCGAGCGCGACAGCCTGGTGCTGAAGCTGACGCGCGACGACTTCGAGCAGCTCGCCGATCGCTCGCCTGCGATCTGGCGGTCGATCACGGCGACGCTGGCGATGCGGCTCGCCGATACGACCGCCGGTGCGTCGCGCCGCGCGCGCAGCCGACCCAGGACGATCGCGATCTGCCGGGCGGGTGACGGGCCGCTCGACCAGCGTTTCGTCCGTCGCCTGAGATCCGTGCTCGAGCGTCGCGCGCATGCCATCGTGCTCGACGGCAACGGCTGGCAGCGGCCCCCGGGCGGCGTGGTGCCGCTCACTTCACGGCAGGATACGGCCTGGTTCAACGAGCTGGAGCAGCTCTACGACTACGTCATCTATCTCGCCGACGACGAGCTCGGAGACTGGACCCGCAAGGCGATCCGGCAGGCCGACATGGTGCTTCTCGTGGCCACAGCCGGGGAAGGAACCGCCGTCGAGCCCAATGCGCTCGAGCGTTTCGCCGCCGGTCTGCTCGGCCCCGACAGTCTGCGGCTGGTGCTGCTGCACGAGGTGCGCTCCGCCATCACCTCGGGCACGGCGTCGTGGCTCGACCGGCGGCCGTTCGCGGGCATGCACCATCACGTCGCGGTCGAGGAGGATGGTGACTACGAGCGGTTGTTCCGCTACATCGACGGCTCCGCGGTGGGGTTGGTCGCGTGCGGCGGCGGCGCGTTCTGCGCGGCCCACATCGGCTTGTTCGAGGCGCTGGGCGAATGCCGGCTCGAGATCGACGCACTGGGCGGAACCAGTGGCGGCGCGGCGATGGCGGCGGCACTGGCACTGGGTACGGCCCCCGACGAGATCGAGCGGCGCACGCACGACATCTTCGTTCGCCGCAAGGCGATGCGCCGCTGGACGCTGCCGTTCTACAGCCTGCTCGATCACCGCGAGTTCGACGCCGCGCTCGAGGAGCATTTCACCGCCGTCGACATCGAGGACCTATGGCTGCCGTACTTCGCGGTCGCGACCAACCTCACCCATGGCACGCTGGAGGCGATCCGGCGCGGGCCGTTGTGGGAAGCGGTGCGTGCGAGTTCGGCGATCCCTGCGCTCCTGCCGCCGGTCGTGACGCGCGATGGGGAGATGCTGGTCGACGGCTGTCTGCTCGACAACGTAACGTTGTCTGCGATGCGGGCGCTGAAAGGGGGGCCGAATATCGTGATCGAGTTCAAGGTCCCGCAACTCGACCGTTGCACCGTCTCGCATCGCGACCTGCCGGCACGCGGACAACTGCTGTGGTCGGCGTTGACGCGGGCCGGGCGGCGGGCGCTGCCGGCGGCGCCGAGCCCGCAATCGGTGCTGATGGCCTCGCTGATGCTCTATCGCCGCAATCTCGCCACCGAGATGGAGCCGGACGATATTCTGCTCGAGCCGGTGATCCCCGAAGGAATGAGCCATCTCGACTGGCACAAGCACACGGAGCTGAGGGCGGCGGCCTATGCGTTCGCGAAGTCGGAGCTGCAACGGCTCCACGCCGGCGGGCATGCCCTGCTGGCTGGTCAGCGATAGGATCGGAGCAGGGACGACCATGACCAGCGCCGGCATGGAGCAGGCTGTTGAAGCGCGCTCGGCACCTGCTCGTATCGCTGTCGGATCGCCGATCGCGCAGCTGGTGGTGATCGCCGTCGGCTATTATCTGGCGGCGCGGCTGAGCTTGGTGCTGCGGGTGCAACCCGAAAGCATCGCGGTGTTCTGGCCGGCTTCCGGATTGGCGGCCGGCGCGCTCATCGCGCTGGGCACGACGGCGTGGGTCCGCGTTTGCACGGCGGTGCTGCTGGCCACGGTCGCCGCCAACGTGGGCTTCGGCACGCCGCTCGCCGTCGCGATTGTGTTCGGGCTTTGCAATGCGCTCGAATGCCGGCTCGTCGCACTCATCGTCGAACGAGGGCCGTGGCGTGTCGAGGGGCGCAGGTTCGCGCTCGACTCGCTCGACAAGGTCTTCGGCTTCCTGGCGGCGGCCCTGATCGGGACCACGATCGCAGCCTTACCGGCGGCGATCGCGCTGGTGCATGTGGCCGGCGTGCCGGTGCCGCTCGGCACGCTGTGGATGACCTGGCTCAAGTCGGACGCCGTCGGTGTGGTCACCTTGGCGCCACTGCTGATCGCGCTGCCGGGTGCCGTGCGCGAGCGGCTGACCTTGCGCCGATCGCTCGAAGGCCTCGCTGTCCTCGTCGTGCTGACAGCGACAGCCCTGCACGAGTTCTCGAGCCTGCCGGCGGAGGCGGGGTGGGCGACGATCATTCTGCTCGGCCTTTTGTTTCCGCTGCTGCTGTGGCTCGCGGTGCGCTGTCCCCCGATGTTCGCGGCAACCGGATCGTTCGTGATCGCGCTGTCGATCGTTTATTGCGTGGTCAACGGCTACGGGGCTCTGGGCCAGGACTCGTTGCCGCTGGCGGAGCGCATCTTCATCGCTCAGGTGGTGATGGTGTCCCTGTCGATGTGCGCGCTGGCGTTCTCGGCGCTGACGGCGAGTCAGCGAGCGATCGAAGCGCAGTTGCGGACGAAGGAGCAACGGCTCAGGATCGCGACCCAGGCGGCCGGTCTCGGCGTGTTCGAGTGGCATATCAAGGAGGATCGCGCGGTCTGGGAGAACGATCGCATGTTCGAGCTGTTCGGGCACCAGAAGTCCGACGGGGCCCTGAGCTTCGTCGATGTGCTCGATCACTATCTCGATCCATCCGACAAGGAGCGGGTGATCGCCGACAGCCAGAGATCGCTGCTGGCGGGGGACGTGAATTCCGTCATCCACGTTCGTCGCAAGGATGGCGTGTGGCGCTATATCGAGATCATCGGGACCGTCGAGACCGACGAGGACAGCCATCCTGTGCGCATCGTCGGCGTGATGACGGACATCACCGACCGCCGGCGTGGCGAGGAGCATCAGGCGCTGCTGATCGCCGAACTCGATCACCGCGTGAAGAACGCGCTCGAGCGGATCACGTCGCTGATCACGTCCACCCGGGCAGAAGCCCGCGACCTCGACGGCTTCATCGACGGACTCGGCGGCCGCATTCATTCGATGGCGCGCGCACATCAGCTTCTCAGTCGCGAGCACTGGATGGGCGTCGACCTCGACGTGCTGGCAAAGGAGCATCTGGACGCCCATGACGCGCCGGGACGCATCACCATCGCTGGCCCCGCGATCAAGCTCACCGCCGAGGCGACGCAGGCCTTGAGCATGGTGTTGCACGAGCTGGCGACCAATGCGGCCAAGTACGGCGCGCTGTCGTCGGCGACCGGGCGTGTCGCCGTCGACTGGTCGGTGGCGCCCGCAGCCGTGGGATCGCCACGCGACATCCTCACGCTGACATGGACGGAGGCGGGCGGTCCGCCCGTGAGGCCGCCCGAGCGCACGGGGTTCGGCACCAGGGTGATCCGCATGCCCGTCGTCTACGAACTCGGCGGCGAGGTCGATCTCGATTTCGATCCCGAGGGCGTGCGCTGCCGCATGAGAATTCCTCTGGAGCGCCTCGTTACTTCGTGATCGTTAGATCACGCGCTCGAGTTCCAGGCCACGGCAGTCCATCTCGTACTCGAGGTCGACCACCGGGGGACGGCAGTAATGCCAGGACAGCCCATGCCGGGCTGCACCGCGCTGGACGATCTCGCCGGCGAGGAATGGGTGCAGGTCGTGCACCGTGTAGACCTGGGCGGCGGTGGTGTCCTTCCAGCCGAACCCGAACGCGGCCATGCGCCGCTCCATCTCGCCGAGCACATAGCGCGCCTTCTCGTGCATGGCGTCGGGGCTGGTGTCGCGATAGCGGACGGTGCGTTCGCGATAGGTGGCGCCGCCCTCCACCGCCTCGCCACTGCCCGCGATCACGAACGAGGGCGCAGCCCCCGGTGCGCTCTCCGTGTAGGTGAAGGCGTGGAACGAGGGGCCGGCCGGACCCGAAATCTCGGGACATACGTTGGATCGCGCGACCGGATTGATGCGAGTCTGGCCGACGTAGATGCCCCATTTTTCGAGCGTCACGACATAGACCTCGTTGAAGGCGCGGAAACCTTCATCTGTGAACGGAGCAGGAGAGCGCAGCTCGCAGGCGGCGAAGGAGGTCAGCGGCCGGCCGGCAGCCTTGATGTGCGCCTCTATTCGCTGGAAGCCTTCGACCAGCGCCACCGGCTCGCGGAAGCGGACACGCACGAGACGGTGGCCCGGCAACGCCGAGACGCCTGCCGAATATTGGAAAACGCCTTTGATGAAGCGGTACCCGCCCGCCGCAAAGTCGATCGTCTCCGCCGTCATGCCTGCCTCCTCGCGTCTGCATCTGGGGCTTAAGTATCGTTCCGCGGCGACGACGGCAACGCTGGCTGTGCTGCGATGCCGATCGCTGGCGGATGCAACGCGTGAACCATCGCCGAGCCATCATTAGCTATCCGCCCATCGGCGTGCTAGCCATAACTTCTGAGTATAGAACACGATGAGGCCCGCCCGACATGGATCTCCGCCAGATCCGCTATTTCGTCGCCGTCTACGAGGAGGGCAGCTTCAGCCGTGCGGCCGAGCGGGAGCACTGCACGCAGCCGGGAATCAGCGTCCAGATCCAGAAGCTCGAGAACGGTCTCAATCAGAAGCTGTTCGAGAGGCAGGCGCGCGGGGTGGTGCCGACGCTGGCCGGCCGTCATTTCTACAGCAGCTGCGTTGGTGTGCTCGAGGGGTTGCGGACGGCGCGCCAGCGGATGCTGGATCTCGCCGGCGACATCGGCGGCTCGCTGCGCATCGGCGTGGCGCCGACGCTGTGCCTCAACGCGCTGCCGCGCGTGCTGCCTCAGTTCCTGGCCGATCATCCCTACGTCGAGGTGCGGGTCTCCGAGGCCTTGAGCGGGACGCTGACGGGCTGGGTGGTCGATGGCGAGCTGGATCTCGCGATCGTCACCGAGCCCTCGCACAAGCTCGGCCTGACGACGTCGGCCTTCTTCCGCGACGAGCTGGTGATGGTGATGAGCGCGCAACGCGCCGCCCACGTGCCGCGCCCCCGCTGCTGGGAGGATCTGCGCGGGCTCAATCTGGTGCTGCCCTCAGAGAAGCACGGCTTGCGCCAGATGGTGAGGACGCAGGCGGGACTGTCCGGCTCAGCCGGCCGCACGGTCGAGGTCGATGGCATGCTGGCGACGCTGGAGCTGGTGCGGACGTCGGACTGGGTGACGGTGTTGCCGGTGTGCGCCGTGCTGGAGAAGGTCGAGCGCGGCGAGCTGGTCGCCGAGCGCTTCGCCGACGGCGGCGTCCATCTCGACTTCTATCTCGTGCACGGCAACAGTGAGCCGCTCTCCGTCGCCGCGCAAAGCCTGCTCGGCGCCTTGCGCCAGGCCGCCAGTCAGTTCTCGTCGCAATGGCGCTCGATGGGCGCGGAGCAGAAAGGACCACGGCGGCACGCGGAGCAGGTCGCCCCGCCGGTCGCAAAGCGCAAACGGGGACAGAAGTCATGAGCGACATCAGGCTCGAGAAGCATGCCGATGGCCGGGTCTGGCTGGTGACCATCGACCGGCCGTACAAAATGAACGCGCTCGATTTCGCGGCACACGACGAGATGGTCGCGATCTGGAAGGCCTTCGCGACCGACGACGAGGCTCGCGTCGGCGTCGTCACTGGCGCGGGCGATGCCGCCTTTTGTGCGGGCGCGGACCTGAAGACCTACACGATGGCCTTCGCGACGACGCCGGCGCCCGAGTTTCGCACGCGCTTCGTCGATGGCTATGGGCTCGGTGGCATCACACGGGGGCTCGAGATCGACAAGCCGCTGATCGCCGCCGTCAACGGGTTCGCGATTTCGGGCGGTCTCGAGATCGCGCTCGCCTGCGACTTGCGGTTCGCGTCGTCCAATGCGCAATTCGCGCTACAAGACTCCAAATGGGGCTTCCATGCCTGTGACGGCGGCCTCGTCCGGTTGCCGATGATCGTCGGTCTCGGCAATGCGATGGAGATGATCCTGTCGGGCGAGCGGATCGACGCCGAGCACGCGTTGCGGATCGGTCTCGTCAATCGCGTATGGCCGGGCGAGGAACTCGTCGCGCGGTCGCTCGAGTACGCGACGATGCTGGCGACGCGGGCGCCGCTCTCGCATCGCTTCGCCAAGGATACGATGCGCCGGATCACGGGCATGGCCATGGCAGAACAGCTCAAATGCGAGGTCCGCTCGTTTTACGATCTCGGCCGTTCGGAGGATCTGGCGGAAGGTACGCGGGCTTTCGCCGAGCGTCGTGAAGCCGAATTCAAGGGGCGTTGAGGCGCCGTCGCGTTCGATAGGTTCTCGAAATATCTGTTTCAAAAAAAAAGAATAAGGCTGAATGGCAGTCAGGATCGCACGCGCGCTTTTCAGTAATGTGTTGGAGACATGTGAATGATATCGAATATGGAGATCTCTGGATTATGAATTCGGACAAGTCGAATGACGTATGGAAACCCCGCGGATAGGCGGCAGTTCGGCCGGCGCGAGAGTGCCATTCATGCCGTCGCGATGGTCGGCGGCAAGCCTCCGGTGCACTGCATCGTTCGCAACGTCTCCGAACGCGGCGCCCTGCTCGAGTTCAAGGAGCCGTTTGTTCCCTCGTTCCGCTTCCGCCTCGTGATCGACACCAAGGGTGTCGACGTGCTGTGCGAGGTGCGCCACCAGGGGCAGCATGGCATCGGCGTTCTGTTCGTCGGTGGCGACGTCAACGGTCTGTTCGACGCGCAGCACCGTGCCGCCACTCCCACCGGCTTGCCAAAGCGCAGCGACGAGCCGGCCAAGACCGCTCCGCGGCTCACCGGGGCCGATCTTCGCAGCTCGCTGTTCGGCCGTCAGCTGGACCCGCCGAAGGAAGCTGTGAAAACCTATGATCCGGCCGCCGGCGGCATCCTGCGGGATTGATCGCGGTTTGCAGGATGGCGGGCCGCGAGCCTCACTTCTTGAATGACTTCTGCCCGCGCTTGTGGGCGACGAGAGCTGCGAGGCGATCGTCGCGCCAGCGCGTCTTGGTCGCGTGCCGTTCTGTCGCCAAAGGCTCTCCCCAATCTCCAGCGACGCGGTCCGTGTTGCGCTTGGCGTAGACCGCGGGTGTCGCCGGCTCCGCCTGCAGACGCTTGTAGAACCCGGTGTAGCGCTCGCAATAGTCAGCGATGCCGCCCGGCGCATTGAGCTCGATCGTCTCGAACGGACCCATGAACGACCAGCGGTGGCCTAGACCATCGCGGATCGTCTTGTCGAGATCCTCGGCGCTGCAATAGCCCTCGCCGGCTAGACGGAAAGCCTCCGCGAGCAGCGCGCCTTGCAGCCGGTTGAGGATGAAACCCTCGATTTCCTTCTTCACCAGGATCGGCACCTGGCCGACGCGCTCGTAGACGCGGCGGGCCTTGCTCACCGTTTCCTCGGACGTCCAAGGCGCCGGGCACAACTCCACCAGCGGAACGAGATGCGGCGGATTGACAGGATGGGCGACGAGGCAGCGGTGCCGCCCGGCGAGCTTCTCGGTGTATTTCGACGCGACGATCGCGGACGACGACGAGGCGAGGATCGCCTTCTCGGGCGCGGCTACGTCGAGTTGCCTGAAGATGCGCACTTTCTCATCGACCTTCTCGGGGCCGCACTCCTGCACGAAGTCGACGCCGGCGACCGCGTCGGCCAGAGTAGGCGAGACGGTGATGCGCTTGGCGGCGGCGCGCGCGTCGTCCACGAGCCCGTGCCTGGCCTGATCCGCGAGCGCCTGCCTCAGAAGCGCGGGGGCCGCCTGCATCGCCGCCGCGCTGGTGTCCGTAAGCCTCACGTCCCATCCCGCGCGGGCGAACACCATCGCCCATGAGCGGCCGATCAGTCCCGCTCCGATCACTGCAACCGTCGGCATGATGCTCTCCGTATTCGAACTGACTATCGATGCAGCTCATGCCGTCATCGCCGCGGTTATGCGGTCGACGCGAGCTTCGGCGCAAGCACCACCTGCAATCGTTTGCGCGATCCGTCTCGAGCCCTCAATCCATGTCGGGCGTGATGACGTTCTGGGGGCGGTTGGACAACAGCGCGGCGCGCATCGTCTCGGCCGCCTTCACGCGCGTGTCATGGTGTGCCTCTGGCGAGTAGTAGGCAGAGTGCGGAGTGATGACGAGGCGGCCGGTCAGCCAGGGCTCGCGGGCGCGGTAGGCGGCGATCAGCCTCGGCAGCGGCGCTACCGGCGGTTCGATCGGCACGACATCGATACCGGCCGCCGCGAGATGCCCGCTCTTCAGGGAGTCGTAGAGCCCGTCCAGGTCGGCGATCGGTCCGCGTGCGGTATTGACGAAGACGGCGCCCGGCTTCAACTGCGCCAGCTCCTTGCCGCCGATCATGCCGCGTGTCTCGCGTGTCAACGGCGCGTGGATCGAGAGCACGTCGCACTGTATCAGCAGCGCCTCCAGCGTACGCGCGCGCTCGACACCGATCGCGAGCTCGGCGCCGTTCGGCAAGTTGGGATCGAAGAACACGACGCGGAAGCCGAGCGCTTTCGCCCGCAGTGCCGCCGCCGTGCCGATGCGGCCGAGGCCGACGATGCCGAACGTCTGCACGCCGCTGCGGCGCACGAGGCCGCCGGTCATCAGTGGCCGCCACGGCGCCACCGGATCGGCGCGCTGTGTGTCGTGATAGTGGATGATGCCGCGGCGCAGCGTCATGGCGAGCGTGATGGCGTGGTCGGCGACCTCGGTGGTGCCATAGTCGGGCACGTTGCAGATGACGATGCCGCGCTCGGCCGCCGCGACCCGGTCGAGCTTGTCGTATCCGACCCCCATGCGGACGATGCATTTGAGGTTCGGGAAGCGCTGCATGTGGGCGCGGGTGACTGCGATGCGCTGGATCATCAGCCCGTTGGTCGCGGCACATTCCGCATCCGTCATCTCGTCGATGGCGCCGGTGGTGCGTCCCGCGATCGTGATGCCGTCTCCGAAGATCTCGCGCTCGATCTCGATGTTCGCGTACTGATCCTCGGGATAGAAGACGGTGACGGTCATAGGCGGTGCGCTCCCCGGGATTGGATGTTGATTGTCCTTGATCTTGGCCCGCCGCGGTGGAGGGGGCAACTGCAGATGCGCCACACTGCCGAGGCGGTTGGCGCTGCTCCAGGAAGTCACTAAGGTGCGCCGACAAGCCGATCGGGAGGAGACTGACATGGCCGTTCTGAAGAACCCCGCGCGCGAGCGGCTCGAGCACAACGAGGTTTCGCTCGGCCTGGGCATCCGCATGGCGCGCGGCACCGAGATCGCCAAGATCATGAAGACCGCCGGCTACGACTGGCTGTTCCTCGATCTCGAGCATGGTCAGATGACGCTCGATGCCACCTGCCAGATTGCCACGGCGGCCCTCGACACGGGGATTGCCCCTCTCGTCCGCGTGCCGACGGGCGAGTACGGGATGGCGACACGCGCTCTCGACGGCGGCGCGCTCGGCATCGTCATGCCGCATATCGATACCGCGGACGAGGCGCGCGAACTCGTCGACAAGCTCTGCTATGCGCCGATCGGCAGCCGCTCCCCCGGTGGCCCGTCCGCACATTTCGACTTCAAGCCGATTCCGGTCGGCGAAGCGAACGCGGCGATCAACGCGGCGTGTCTCGTCGTCGCCATGGTCGAGACGGAGAAGGCGATCGCCAACGCGGATGCGATCGCGGCGGTGCCCGGTGTCGACGTGGTGATGATCGGCAC
This sequence comes from Devosia equisanguinis, assembly GCA_945889015.1. Lineage (GTDB taxonomy): Bacteria > Pseudomonadota > Alphaproteobacteria > Rhizobiales > Hyphomicrobiaceae > CAMDBL01. The sequence goes on along the minus strand of CAMDBL010000006.1, from coordinate 20,334 downwards.
CAACGATCTCGCGACCGAGATGGGTATTCCCGGAGAGTTCGGGAATCCGCGGATTGTCGCCGCCTACGAGACGGTGCTGGCGGCCTGCAAAACCCACAAGAAGTTTCCGGGCATGGGTGGCGTCGGCAGCGACGACCTCCTGAAAAAATACGTCGGCATGGGCATGCGCTTCATCCTGGCCGGCGGCGACGTCGGCATGCTGATCCAGGCGTCGAGCGCGCGGTCCAAGTTCCTCAGGGGTTGCCTGTAGACCCTTTGGCGAAACCAACGCATTTTACCATATCCGTTCACGCTTCTTTAAGGATTGGCTCACGGTCGCGGCTCGCTGAACGGTAGTGTTCCGGTGTCGGACATCAGTCCGGCGTTTGTGCCGTGAGTGAGCCATGCCCAAGGTTCTCGACATCCTCGCCGGTTTCGCGGCGAATATCACGTCGACCGAGTTGATCATCCTTTCTGGCCTGGTGGCCGTGATGGTGGCCGGGCTCGTCGTGCCACGTATGCTCAGCATGCGCAGCCGGCGCGATTTCACCGACCGCGACGACGAATACCAGCGGCTGCAGAACATGTGAGCGAGGGCGGTCGGCGCGACGAGCCGGCTCTCACGCCAGGCCCATGTAGGCCTCGCGAACGGCTGGATTCGAGCTCAGCGCCGCTGCCGTGCCCGACAGCGTGACGCGCCCCCGGTCGACGACGAAGGCGCGATGCGCCAGTTCCAGTGCGGCGATCACGTCCTGCTCGACCAGCAGGATCGCGAGGCCGGCCCGGTTGATCTCGCGCAGACGGTCCGACAGTTCCTCGACGATGCGCGGGGCCAGGCCCAGCGACAGCTCGTCGATCATCAGCAGGCCCGGCCGTGCCATCAGTCCACGGCCGATCGCGCACATTTGCTGCTCGCCGCCCGACAGCGTGCCGGCGTCCTGGCTCTGCCGTTCTTTCAGGATCGGGAACATCGCGAACATGCGCTCGAGATCGGCGGCGACCTCCGCCTTGTCGTCGCGCAGGTAGGCGCCCATCAGCAAATTGTCGCGCACGCTCATCGCCGAGAACAGCCGCCGTCCCTCCGGCACGTGGGCGATGCCGGCACGGACGAGATCAGCGGGGGCGGCGCGGCTCATGTCGAGGCCGTCGATCGTCAGCGAGCCCGAGCGGATCGGGATCAGGCCCGAGGCGGCGCGCATGAACGTGGATTTGCCCGCACCGTTGGAGCCGACGATGGCGACGATTTCGCCCGGCGCGATGTCCAGGGTGATGTCCCAGAGCACCTGCACGTCGCCGTATCCGGCGGTGATGCCCTTCGCGGCGAGCTTGGGCCCTGGTGTCGGCACGGAGGGCGTGCTCATGTGCCGCCCCCGGCGTGGAGGGCGGCGTACTTGCTGCCCAGATAGGCCTCGATCACCGCCCGGTCGCGCAGCACCGCCTGCGGCTCGCCGTCCGCGATCAGCTGGCCGTGGTGCAGAACGACGATCCGCTGCGAGACCGATAGCACGACCCTCATCAGGTGCTCGACGATCAGGATCGTCACGCCACGCTCGGCGATACGGCGGATCATCGCCAGCGCCTCGTCGATCTCGGACGCGTTGAGGCCGGCGTTGACCTCGTCGAGCATGAGGAGGCGCGGCTGCATGGCAAGGCCCTTCGCCATCTCCAGCCGCTTTCTTTGTGCGAGCGTCAACGAAGCGGCGGGCTTGTGGGCGATGGCGGAAAGCCCGGTGAAGTCCAGGTGCTCGCGGGCTGAAGAAAGTGCATCGGCGACGCTTGCTGCACGCCCCGCGAACAGGGCGCCGGCGGCGACGTTCTCGAGCACGGTCATCTTCGGGAACGGCTGCACGATCTGGAATGTGCGAGCGAGGCCGAGGCGGGCGATCTGGTAGGGCCTGAGCGCGGTGATGTCGCGGCCGTCGAACGTGACGGTGCCTTCGCTCGCGGGATGCACCGAGGTCACGACGTTGATCAGCGTCGTCTTGCCCGCCCCATTGGGCCCGATAAGGCCGATGATCTCGCCCGCGGCGATGTCGAGCGTGACATCGTCCACGGCCTTGAGGCCACCGAAGCGGCGCGAAACGGCACGCAACTCCAGGAGTGCGCTCATTGTCCCGTCTCCCGTCTGGCCCACCAGCCGCGGATCAGCGGCAGGATGCCGTTCGGCATGAACAGCACCAGGCCGACGATGACGAGGCCGAGCACCGCGGCGTGCAGCTTGAGGAAGTTGCGCCAGACCAGCTCCTCGAAGGCGAGCAGGATGACGGCGCCGAGGGCGGGGCCAAGCAGCGTGCCGATGCCGCCGAGCAGAACCATGACGAGCGGCTTCACCGACAGCAGGATGTCGAATACGTCCGGCGGCTCGATGTAATGGATCCAGGACGCGTAGATTGCACCGGCGCTGCCCACGAACACCGCCGACAGTCCGAACGCGGCGGTTTTGTAGGCGTATGCGTTGACGCCGAGGATGGAGGCGGCGTCCTCGTTCTGCTGGATGCATCTAAGGCCGAAGCCGAGCTTGCTGCCGTCGACGACGATCGCGGCGGCAGCCGTCAGCGCGGCCAGTGCCAGCATGGCGAAATAGAACAGCTGCGCCTGCGCGGTGACGGTGCTCTTGGGTACCGGCAGGTTGAGCCCCATGCCGCCGCCGGTCAGGTCGCCGGCCGCGGTGACGATCTCGCGCAGCACCTCGGCGACGACGAGGCTCGCGATCGCGAAGTAGTGGCCGCGCAGATGCAGGATCGCACCGCCGAGCAGACAGGCGAACGCCAGCGCCATCGCGCCCGCGGCGCTCCAAGCCAGCAGCAATGGTACGCCTTTGGTCTGCAGTACCGCGCTCGTATACGCGCCGAGCCCGAAGAAGGCCGCGGTGGCGAACGAGGGGTAGCCCGCGAGGCCGCCGATGAAGTTCCAGGATTGTCCGAGAACGACATACATGGCGGCGATGGTCGCGAGCCTGAGCGCGTAGTTGCCGGCGGCGAGCGGCAGCAGCGCCATCACGCCGACGATCACCGCGAGAACGAGCCAACGCTTCATGCGACGGCCCCGTGTGACGGGGTGGTGGGCTTCATTCGTACCCCTTCTTTCCCAGGATGCCGGAGGGGCGGACGAACAGCAGGATCAGCAGCAGCGTGAAGGCGATGGTGACGGCGTGCTCGGGGCCGAACAGGAAGCCGCCGAAGCTCTCGATGACACCGAGCAGCAGCCCGCCGACAAGTGCGCCCGGCACGCTGCCGAGGCCGCCGAGGACGCAAACGACGAACGCCTTGCCGAGGAACAGCGGGGCGTTCAGCGGCGACACCGGATAGATGATCGACAGCAGCGCGCCTGCCGCGCCCGCCATCAGCGCGCCGATGCCGAAGGTCACGGCGTTGATGCGCGGCACGTCGACGCCCATCAGTGACGCGGCCTCGCGATCCATGCGCACCGCGACGATGGCGCGGCCGATGCGGCTCGAGCGCAGCACCTGGTTGAGCAGCAGCGTCAAGCCGACCGCGAGCGCCATCGCCGCCAGCCGGTCGCCGGGAATGAAGATCGGGCCGAGCTCCAGGCTCGGCATCGGGCTCGACAGGTTCACCTTGCGATAGTCGGCGGTGAAGGCGAACAGCATCGCGTTGTTGAGGATTAGGTCGAGCCCGAAGGTCAGCGTCAGCGTGATCAGCACGGGCGCGGCGAGCACGCGATTGATCAGCGTCGCCTGTAGCGCATAGCCGATCGCGTAGAGCAGGCCGCCCGCGATCAGTACCGAGATGAAGGGGTGGATGCCCGCATAGGCGTAGGCGAACCACGCGACGTAGGAGCCGGCGACGATGAAGGTGCCGTGCAGGATGTTGATGACGTTGAGCACGCCCCAGACCAGCGAGAAGCCGACCGCGATCGAGGCATAGAGCCCGCCGAGCACGAGGCCGTTGGCGAGCACCTGGAGGTAGATCATCGAGCGCTCCCACCCCCCGAGTGGGCGAGGCGAGGGGAAGACGAGCTTGCCCGATCGCCAAGCATCCTCATACCTTCGGCGCGTCGATCATGCTGACGTGAGCGGCGACGATGCGCCAGCCTTCGGGGAAGCGGGCCCAGGTCTGCATTTGCCGACCGATCTTGCCCGGTGATGTCGGCCGGTCGAACAGGATCGAGGCGACGGCGAAGTCGCGGCCATAGGTGGTGACGTCGGCGCGCAGCGTGCGCCGCTCGGCCGGCGCCCACTTCGTCGAGCGGAAGCCCGCGATGGCGTCGTAGCCGAAAAGGTTCTCGCCCGGTCCGAGCCGCAGGGTTTGCGGCGCATGCTTGAAGAAGTCGTTGAGCGCGGTCACATCGCCGTCGTCGATCGCCTTGTTGTAGCGATCGTGAGCATCGGTGACCTCGGCGACGATTTCGGGAATGTTGACTTGCATGATGTCCCTGCTCACTTGCCGATGAACTTGAAGTCGCCCTGCTTGATCCCTGCCGGGTGCACGACCACGGGCTTGCCGCCCTGGATCTGGAACACCGGCGGCTCGAGCGAGGTGATCTGGCCGGTCGGCCCGAACTTGACCTTGCCGTAGAACGTCTCGACGTCCATCGCGGCTAGCGCATCGCGCACCTTGGCCGGGTCGATACTGCCGGCTGCCTCGACGGCGAGCTGCAGGATCGCGCCGGCGGCCGCGGCGGACGCCTCGGCATAGTCGGGCTCGGCCTTGTACTTGGCGGTCCAGGCGGCGTTGAAGGCCTCGGTGGTGCCGAAGATGTCCTTTCCCTTGTAGCGGACGGCGGGATGCCACCAGGCGGCACTCGACACGTTTTCGGCGAGCGGGCCGCCGGCGTCGATGAACTCCTTGTACGCTGGCCCCGCGATCATGGTGACGATGGCGGGCTTGAGACCGAGCTCGGCCATCTGCTTCCTCATGGCCACGAGGTCGTTGATGTAGCCGGTGGCGAACACCCAGTCGGGGTTGGCGGCGCGCATCTGCGTGATCGCCGAGGCGTGATCGATGGTGCCGATCGCATACTTCTCGAACACCGCGACCTCGAGACCGCGCTTCTTGGCGGACTTCTCCATCTCCTGCGCGATGGCGAGCGGGAACAGGTCGTTGCGGGCGAGGATCGCGACCTTCTTGATCGCCTTGTTCTGCCCGGTGACGAGGTTCGCCAGCGGCTCGGTCAGCGTGTCGTTCGGCGTGAAGGTGCCGAACAGGAACTTGTAGCCCTGGTCGTAGACTTGAGCTGACGAGGCGGTCGCGGCAATGGTTGGAATGCCGTACTTTTCCGAAACAGAACTCGCCGCCTTGGCGGCGCCGGATCCGAACGGCGAGAACAGGAAGTTGACCTTGTCCTCGGAGATCAGCTTCTCGGCCGTCTGCACGGCGCGCGGGGTGTTCGAGGCGTAGTCGACGTAGACGATCTCGACCTTGTAGCTCTTGCCGCCGGCCTTGATCCCGCCCTTGGCGTTCGCCGTCTCGGCCCACAAGCCATAGCCACGCTGCTGCTTGATGCCTTCCGGCGACAGCGGCCCCGTCAGCGGCAGCGGTGCGCCGACCTTGATCGTATCCTGGGCCGAGGCGGTGCCCGCCGCGGCTGCCATGGCTGCAAGCACGGCGCCAAGGCCGATCAGGCCGCGGCGCGAGTAACGATGACGCATCTGTCAGGCTCCGTCCGAGATGGACCCCCAATGTGGGGCCAAACTCGTCGCGCCGACAAGGGATTTGATCGGCGCGGGAACGAGCAGAATGCCGCTTCTCGAGGCTCGTGCTCAGTGCCTCAGCCGCATGCCGAGGCGGAACTCGTCGGCCTGCCAGTCGCCGGCCAGCTGAGTGGTGTCGAGCCAGATGTGCTCGTAGCGCGAGAACAGCTGGATCTCGCGCGAGATCGAGTATTCGAGCCCGAGCCGCGCCGAGGTCTCCTTCTCGTCGAGCGAGATGCCGACGTAGCGATTACGGCTGACCTGCACGCCGGCGGTCGCGGTCAGATACTTGCGCAGGATCTGGCGTCCTTCGACGCCGAGCGCGCGCGTGACGACACCGCTGGTGTTGTCGTTGATGCTGTCGCCAATGTCGCTGCGGGCGGTGAACAACACCGAGGTCAGCGGCGTCGCCCGCAACACGACATTGGCATCGACGAGCAGGGCATCGACGGTGGAGAGGCCTTGATTGTTCGGCTGTTGGCGGCCCCAGCCGAGGCTCGCCTCGCCGCGCAGCCAGCGATGCTCGGGGAAGAACGCGAGACCGAAGCGATAGCGCTCGCCTTCGGAATCGCGCTTGAGCCCGTCCGGCGGCGCCGCCTCGTAGTCGCGCTGCACCATCGCCGTCTCGGCGAACACGCCGACGGAGGACTTGAGATCGTATCGGACCCTCACCGCCTGCTCGGTCTGCACGAGATTGCGATCGCGCGAGTCGAGGGTGGCTCCCGTCGTCTCGTCCTGGAGGGTGCCGTAGTGGATGTCGGTGACACCGCCGCGGAGCTGCACGTTCAACCGGTTGAAGCGGTGGTTGAGGCTCGCCGCCACCAGGTTCGTGGTCACGTCGGCGCGCTGGCTGGCGCGGGCCGCGTCGACGCCCGAGCGGCTTTCCTGAGTCACCTGCTGGGAGGCGAGACCCTGAATGTTGGATTTGCGCGTGAAATCCAGCCGACCGCGCGCCTCCAGCAAAGCGTTCTTGTTGTCCTCGCTCGGGAACTCGTCGTGGAACGACAGATTGCCGTTCGCCTTCAACTCGAGCGCGTGCCAGCGCCAGTTCGAAACGAGCCTGAGCTCGGGCTTGGCCTCGAGCGCTAGGTCGGCGCGCGCTTTCGGGCTGCGCAGTACGTTGGAATAGCCGACGCCGGCCAGCTCGATTTCGGGAAACAGGACGAAGCTGCCGAGGCGATAGCCGACGGGCTGAAAGGGCTCGTTACGGAAAAACGTCTCCAGCCGCCGGTCTGCGAGCGGCAGGATGTCCTCGGTCTGGAACAATTGCGGATCGTGCCCGGCAGGCGGCGATTCGAACGCCCCCGTGTCGCTCGGCGGGCGAGCATCGATATTGGCGGTGTCGATGCCTTCGGGGCCGACTTGCTGGTCGGAGGTGTCGAGATCGATGATGCCGTCGCGCAGGGGCGGCTCGGCCGGCGGGGTGACGTCGCCGTCGCGAGGGGCCGGGCGAAGCTGCGACTCGGTCAGGTCGCGCGGCTCCTGGCCATCGAGCGTCGGCTTCAGGAAATCGGGCAGCACGGGGCGCGCGGCTTGCGGGCGCTGCATCGGTTTGGGCGGCAGGATCTCGGTCGGCGCCTGGGCAAGGGCCACCTGTGGCCCGGGGAGGCAAAGCGCCAGCGGAGCCAGCAGCGGGGCTGCGGCTCTCCAACGTGGCCACCGACGCATCGACCGGCGTGACAAAATGCGCTCCTTCTCGGCGGCATGGCTTGAGGGAACGCACTACGGTCTCGGTCACCCAAGCTACTAAGGCATGGTTAAAGAGCAGTTGAGGAATCGTCGGCGGCGTTTGCGCGGCCGTTCGGGTTTGCTAGACAAGGCGAACGGATGGAAGGGGACAGGGATGCGCAAGCTCAACGTCATCGTCGGCGGCAAGACAGAAGCTCAGTCCATGCTGACGTCGGCACGGCGCACGCTCGACCTCGAGGCCGAGGGGCTGGCGGCGCTCCGGGCCGCGCTCGACAACGGCATGGCCGACCCGTTTCGCGAGGCGGTCGAGACCCTGAAGGCGGCGCGCGGCCGCGTCATCATTTCCGGCATCGGCAAGAGCGGCCACGTCGGGCAGAAGATCGCCGCGACTTTCGCCTCCACCGGCACGCCGGCGTTCTTCGTCCATCCGACCGAGGCGAGCCACGGCGACCTCGGCATGATCACCCGCGACGATGTGATCCTCGCGATCTCGTGGTCCGGCGAGACGGTCGAACTCAAGAACATCATCACCTATGCGCGCCGGTTCAACGTGCCGCTGATCTCGATCACCTCGAAGGCCAGCTCCGCGCTCGGCAAGCAATCCGATGTCGTGCTCGAGCTGCCGAAGGCGAAGGAGGCCTGCCCGCACGGTCTCGCGCCCACCACCTCGACCACCATGCAGCTCGCCATCGGTGACTGCCTCGCCATCGCGCTGCTCGAGACGAAGGGCTTCACCGCCCACGATTTCAAGGTGTTCCACCCAGGCGGCTCGCTCGGCGCCAGCCTCAAGTACGTCGCCGACCTGATGCACAAGGTCGACCGCCTGCCGCTCGCCGCCACGACCGAGCCGATGAGCGCGGCGCTCGTAACCATGACGGCCAAGAGCTTCGGCTGCCTCGGTGTCGTCGACAAGAAGGGCAAGCTGGTCGGGATCGTCACCGATGGCGACTTGCGGCGCAACATGGGCGAGGCACTGCTCAAATCGTCGGCGGGCGACATCATGAACAAGAAGCCGAAGACGGTGACGCTCGATACGCTCGCCGCTGAGGCGCTGGAGATCATCAATGCCAGCCGCATCACGGCGCTGTTCGTCGTCGACAAGGGCAAGCCGGTCGGTATCGTCCACGTCCACGATCTGCTGCGGGCCGGCGTGGTTTAGGCGCAGGGTCCGGGCTGTCAGGCGCGATCGACGGGGGTGACGCGAAGCACGACGGACGTCGAAGCGACCACCTCGACCGATGCCCCCGCCGCCATGTCGGGACCTTCGGCCAGCCAGACCGTGTCGCCGATCCGGACCTTGCCACGCCCGGCGACGATGGCTTCGGTGACGATGGCAGTTCTGCCGACGAGCGCGTTGCCGCGCAGATTGAGGCCGGGCTCGTCGGACCGGGCGGCGGCAATGCGTGCCCAGATCACGTCGATGGCTATATCCAGCACCAGCAGCGCGAAGGCGAAGGCGAGTAGTAGCCAACCGAGCCTATCGCCGCGCAGACCAGCCAGCAGGCCGAGCAGTCCCACAGGTATGGCGATCCACGGCAGCACCAGACCGACGATGGCCAACGCCCAGGCCATCCCGTTCGGGCTGTTGTCGGGTTTGGTCGCCGGCTCTCGCATCACGAAAACTCCCTGCCGCCAGACTCGCGGCGAACGGCCGGATCGGCGGCCCGGGATGCGAAGAGGCTACCTCCGCCGTACCGCTCCGTGATCGTGATGGTCATGTGCGTGTTCATGGTCATGATCGTGACCGCAGCCGCCCTGTCCGCCACAGGCGCCGCCGCCTGAGCAGGCATGATCATGCCCATGGTCATGCCCGTGGTCGTGCGCATGATGGCCACCACAGCAGCCGCCGGCATGATCGTGGTGATGATGGTGATGATCGCCGTCGCCCGAAGGGTCGACCAGCACGGTCGTCAGCTTGCGCTCGATCTTGACGGAGGCCTCGCGCGCGGCGTCGGCGTCGTCGATGGCGAGACCCATCACCTCGGCGGCGAGCCGCATGTCGTCGACCTGGCCGAGATAGTGACGGCGCAGCCGGCCCTGGCGGTCGAACAGCAGCATCGTGGGCGTGCCCTGCATCTCGTAGGCGGCCATGGTTTTCGGCATGCCGTGGCCGAAGTCACCGCCCTGTGGCTCGTCGATGCCGATCGGGAAGCTCCAACCGTACTCCTGAATGAACGCCTCGAGCGAATCGGGCGTCATCGCCTTGTGATGCTCGAACACGGAATGCAGGCCGAGCACCACGACATCATCTTCGTGGAACTGGTGCGAGAGCTTCCGCGCCTGCGGCAGGCCGTGCTCGACGCAGCCGCGGCACAGCATTTGGAAGGCGACGACCAGCACGACCTTGCCCTTCAGCGCGGCGAGCGTCGGCGTCTCCTTGGTGTTGAACCAGCGAGTGACGGCCAACTCCGGCGGCTTCTCGGGATTGAACATGGAGGCATCCTTTCAGACGGCGCCGTGAACGGCCGTATTCGTGCGCCCAGCATGTAGAAGGTTGCCGGCCGGGACACAAGTGACGCCGGCAGCGCGGATCGGCAGCGCGGGCAGCATATCGGGTGCACAGAAGGCGGAAATTGGACGGTCGCGCTTGACACGGGCGGCTGCGGGCGCGAATGGCTGCGGCAACACGGATGAGCCGTCATCACCAGAGGATTGCCCGATGAGCGCCGCCTCCCCCGCCCGCCGCCGCCTGATCGAGATCGTCAAGGTGCGATCGTTCTCGACCGGCAAGGAGATGAAGCTGGCATCGGGCCGCACCTCCTCGTTCTATTTCAACATGAAGCCGACGATGCTCGACCCGGAAGGCGCCACGCTGATCGGTGAGCTGGTGCTGGCGCGCCTTGAGGGTCTCGGCATCGAGGCGATCGGCGGGCTCGAGATGGGCGCAGTGCCGCTGGCCACGGCTTGCGCGATCGCGAGCCACGCCAAGGGCCAGCACGTCCCGGCCTTCTTCGTGCGCAAGCAGGCGAAGGAGCACGGAACCCGCAGCTTGGTCGAAGGTCTCGCGGCCGGCGAGACGCTGAAGGGCAAGCGCGTCGCCATCGTCGAGGACGTGACCACCACCGGCGGCTCGGCGATGAAGGCGGTCGAAGCGGTCCAGGCCGACGGCGCCACCGTCGCCGCAGTTGTCACCATCGTCGACAGGCACGAGGGTGCCGGCGAGGCCTTCGCGCGCGCAGGTCTCGACTTTCGCGCCATCCTGACCGTCGAGGATTTCAAATAGCGAGCAAAAGTCGCGGGCCGACGCCGCAGTTGATTGCACCGCTGATCTGGTGCAGGGAAACCCCCGTAAAGGTTTGGGTTACTACAACCATGAGGGTCTCCATGAACTTCGTTAAGCGCGCTGCAGTGGCTCTGGCGGTCGTCGCGCCCCTGGCCATCACCGCGGTTCCCGCGTTCGCGGCCGACGACATCGTCGCCACCGCCGACAAGGCCGGCACGTTCAAGACGCTGATCGCGGCCGTGAAGGCAGCCGGTCTTGCAGAGACATTGACCGGCAAGGGTCCGCTGACCGTTTTCGCGCCGACCGACGAGGCGTTCAAGAAGCTGCCCGCGGGGACGCTCGACAAGCTGCTGAAGCCCGAGAGCAAGGCCGAGCTCGCCTCGATCCTGAAATATCACGTGCTGCCGGGGGCCTATTCGGCTGAGCGGCTGACCAAGGCCAGGGCGCCCGAGTACACGGTGCGGACAGCCGCGGGCGTGCCTGTCACGTTCACCAAGAAGGGTGGGCTCGCCATCGACGGCGCCAAGATCGCCAAGACGGACATCTCGGCGTCCAACGGCACGATCCACGTGATCGACACCGTCATCCTGCCGCCTTCCGTCAAGAAGGCGATGAGCAAGTCCGCGGCGGCGGCACCGGCTGCTGCCGGGGCGAAAGCGGCGGCCCCCGCCCCGGCCGCCAAGGCGCCGGCCGCAGCGCCCAAAGCCGGCGATGCCAAGGCGTCGCAGCCAGCGAAGGCCGATGCTCCCAAGACTGCTGCTCCCAAGGCGGATGCTGGCAAGACCGATGCGGGCAAGGGCACCGTTCCTGCCGTCTCCGCTCCGCCGAAGAAGTAGCCCGCTGTCTAAAAAAAATGACGGTTCGACGCCCGCCGTGCGCCATCGTGCGGCGGGCGTTTCCGTGCGTCACGTCCCGCGGGGCTTGGCGCGGGCGGTGGGGGCCGCGTTCGCCGGATCGTCGGGCCAGGGATGCTTGGGATAGCGCCCTTTCATCTCCGACTTCACGCCGGACCACGAGCCCGACCAGAACCCTGGAAGATCACGCGTGATCTGGATCGGCCGGTGCGCGGGCGACAGCAGATGCAACGTCAGCGCCAGCTTGCCGTTGGCGATGGCGGGATGCTGCTTCAGCCCGAACAGCTCCTGCACGCGGATCGACAGGCTCGGGGCGCCGGCACCCTCGTAGTCGATGGGGTGACGGTTGCCGGTCGGCGCCTCGAAGTGTGTCGGCGCCTCCGTCTCGAGCAACCGCTTGAGGTCCCACGGCAGCAGCGTGTCGAGCGCGGCGGCGAGATCATCGGCACCGATGTCGGAGAGCCGGGTCTTGCCGGCGAGAAACGGCGCGAGCCAGATCTCCGTCGTCGCCGCCAATGCCGCATCCGACACATCCGGCCACGGTTCGCCTTCGGCGGCACGCAGGAAGGTGACGCGGTCGCGCAGCTGAAGTTGCGTCCTGCTCCAGGGCAGGCGGGCGATGCCGAGGCTCGCGATGCCGCTCGCCAGCGCCGCCGCCGTTCCCTCCGTCGATATTACAGAGCGTGGCTCGCTCGACAATGTGACGGCGTCGAGCTTGCGCACCCGCCGTGACCTCAGCGCGGCGGCGTCCTTGTCGAACCAGAGTTCGTCGCTCGCGCGGATGCGATGGCCGGCGATCACCTCAACCTCGGTCTCGTCCGTGCGTGCCGCGAGCAGGATCCGCGTCGCGGCGGCCGCGCCCGCCATTTCGGCCACGACCAGGAACGGCGCCCTGGCCAGAGCGTCGGTGTCCATCAGGCGTGCACCGCGTCCATTGGCGAGCAGGAACTGTCCTGTCGCGCCCCGCGCCTTCGCGATTCGCTCGGGGTAGGCGAGCGCGAGCAAGGAGGCGGTGGAGAGGGTGTCCGGCCTCTCGTCCGTCAGCGGTCGTTTGGGGTTGGATGCCTGTCCCGCCCAACCCCAGGCCAGCCGCCGCATATCCTCCCCCCGGCGCGACCGGTCCCGGCGGAAGCCCTGTAGCCGTGCGTCGAGGTCGGTATCGTTGCCTCCCAGGCCGCGCTCGACCAGCACCGCCGCGATCTCGGCCGCTTCGCGCGCAGCCCCCTGCCCGGCTGCCAGCAGGATCATGCGGGCCAGCCGCGGCGGCAATGGCAGCGCGCGCAAACGCCGGCCGAGCGGCGTGATACGGCCACCTCCGTCGAGCGCGCCGAGTGCCGACAGCTCCTCGCGGGCGGCATCGAGCGCGGCTTTGGGCGGGGGATCGAGCCAGGCGAGGGCGCACGGATCGGCCACACCCCATTCGGCGCTGTCGAGCAGCAATCCGGCGAGATCGGCGCTGCGGATCTCCGGCTCGGCGAACGCGGCGAGGCTCGCGGTCTGCGGCTCGTCCCACAGGCGGTAGCAGACGCCGGGCTCGGTACGGCCGGCGCGACCACGGCGCTGGTCGGCGGCGGCGCGCGATACGCGGACGGTCTCCAGCCGGGTGACGCCGACATCGGGCTCGAAACGCGGCACGCGCGCCAGGCCGCAATCGACGACGACGCGCACGCCCTCGATGGTGATCGACGTCTCCGCGATCGAGGTGGCGAGCACCACCTTGCGGCGACCGGACACGGCCGGCGCCACGGCGCGCGCCTGCGCAGCCATGTCCATCGCACCGAACAAGGGGGTGATGTCGACGTCGGGCTCGCGCACGCGCTCGGCCAATCGCTCGGCGAGGCGGTTGATCTCGCCCTGTCCCGGCAGGAACGCCAGGATCGAGCCCGAATCCGCGCGCAGCGCCCGGCCGATCGCGTCCGCCATCTGGTCCTCGATGCGGGCGTGGGCATCGCGGCCGAGGTAGCGCGTCTCGACGGGATGGGCGCGGCCCTCGCTGATGATCAGCGGCGCGTCACCGAGCAGCTCGGCGACCCGGCCGCCGTCGAGCGTCGCCGACATGACGAGGAGGCGCAGGTCATCCCGCAATCCACCCCGCGCATCGAGTGCCAGGGCAAGCCCGAGGTCGGCGTCGAGCGAGCGTTCGTGGAACTCGTCGAACAAGACCGCGCCGATGCCCTCGAGGGCGGGATCGTCGAGAATGAGACGAGTGAAGACGCCCTCGGTGATCACCTCGATGCGTGTGCGAGGGCCGACCTTGGAGGCGAGGCGGGCGCGCAGGCCGACCGTCTCGCCGACGCGCTCGCCGAGCGTCGCGGCCATGCGCTCGGCGGCGCCGCGGGCGGCAAGGCGTCTCGGCTCGAGCAGCAGGATCTTGCGGCCGGCGAGCCAGGGTGCTGCGAGCAGTGCCAGCGGCACGCGGGTCGTCTTGCCGGCGCCGGGCGGGGCGACGAGCACCGCTGCCGTGCCGGCCCCGACTGCGACGGCGATCTGTGGCAAAACGGCGTCGATCGGTAGGGCATCGTCGAAGCGCATGAAAAAACCCGGTGGCGGCATGGCGGCCGCCACCGGGTATCATGATCGCGGGGCAGGCGTCACGCCTGCCGGGTGCGGCTCACTTCTTCTTGCCGTCCGCGCCGAACTGCTTCAGGAACGCGGTGATGTCCTTGACATCCTTCTCGTCCTTCAGGCCGGCGAAGGCCATCTTGTTGCCGGGCATGAATGCCTTCGGATCGGCGATGTACTTGGCGAACGTCGCCTCGTCCCAGGTCACGCCCGAATTCTTGTTGGACTCGGAGTAGTTGAAGCCCTCGACCGTGCCGGACTTTCGGCCGAACAGGCCGTTCAGCTTGGGGCCGACGGCGTTCTTGGCGGTCTCACCGACCTGATGGCAGGCGCGGCACTTCTTGAAAACTTCCTCGCCCTCGGCGGCGTCCTGCGCCATCACGGCGCCAGCGGACAGGGCGAGCGCACCGAGGCCGATGAGGGCCGACTTCAATCCGAACATCTTTCTCTCCATTCAGCAAAGTTCAGCCGAGTGGCTTCGCCTTCTCGCGATCCTCGGTCGTTTCCACTACGGGCGCGAGCCCGGTTAGACTTATGGTGAGGATCTGCGGCGGATCAAGGACGGTCTGCCGCGTCCTGATGGCGCGCCTGCGGTGTTCCGGAACTTTTCACGTTCATCAAGGTTCTGAAATATAAGCCGAATATGCGTGTGCATACGTTCAATGTCGGTCGGCGGCCACTCAATCATCCACTAAGACTTTCGCAGCGTCCGTCCCATCGCCGCCGGACCGGACCGGTGAGGGTGACGAAGGGGCGCGTGTGCAAAGCTCGGCAGTCAGCCCCAGCAGGCGATCTATCGCCTGGGACAGCCGGGACATCGAGCGGCTGCTTGCAACGCTACGCGACGTCCGCCCAGCCTGAGCATCGTACTTTCCCGGTTAGGTCTGTACGGGCAATCCCGCAGCGCGCCATTCGGAGAGTCCGCCGCCCATATGCCGGGCGTGCATCATTCCAAACCGTCGGCAGAGCGAGATCGCCGAAGCCGAGCGGCGGCCGGACAAGCAATAGAACACGATCGGTTTGTCAGCGGGCAGGCGATCGAGCTGTTGGGCCAATCGAGACAGCGGTACGTGCACGGCGCCGGCGATCCGCATCTGCTGCCACTCACCGGCCTCCCTGACGTCGACCAGATGTAACGCGCCGCGGGACAAGCTCTCGTGGACGTCCGCGGGTGTGAGGGCATCGACGTGCGCGCCACCGAGCATGGACCGAATGAGACCGAGCATGGGCGTCCCCTACCTGATGGCTGCTGCGACGATCTCAACACATTCAAAATATCAAATGTATGCAATAAGGGGTCATCGGAGTCACGACCCGCATCCCGTCGGGGATGGCGTCGATCGCAAGGATCACGACACATGACACCAGAGAGCTGGCCCGACCTGACGAAGCAGTTGAGCGGCATGCTGAAGGATCTGCGCTCCGGCAATCCGGAGGTGATGAAGGCGTTTTCCGGTATCGCGCAAGCCGCGCTCGCCCCCAAGGCGCTCGACACCAAGACGAAGGAGCTGATCGCCCTCGCCGTCGGCATCGCCACGCGCTGTGACGACTGCATCGCGTTCCACGTCAAGGCCGCGGTCGAGCATGGCGCGACCGAGGCCGAGATCCAGGAGACGCTGGCGATGACCATCTACATGGGTGCGGGACCGTCGGTCATGTATGCGAGCCACGCGCTGCAGGCCTATCGCCAGTTCGCGGCAGGCGCAAAGCCGGCTTAGCGGGCGAGCGGCGACGTCACTTTTCACGCAACATCGTTCGAGGAAGCATCATGTCGATCGACCGCATCGTCCTCGCCTTCGCCGGCACGGTCGTGCTCGCGAGTCTCGTTCTTTCGCAGGTTCACGCTCCGGGTTGGCTGTGGCTCACCGCGTTCGTCGGCGCCAACCTCCTGCAGTCCTCGTTCACGGGCTTCTGTCCGCTCGCGATGATCTTGAAGGCCATCGGCGTCAAACCGGGCGAAGCCTTTCGCTGACGGCCCGGTCACGGCATATCGGGGCGAGGAACAACAGCGGCAAGCGCATGGTTATCGATCCGAACCTCTCGGAGATCGACCATGACCAGCAAGCCGCCGCGCGTGCCGCCCGCGAACCGCTCATCGAAGGGTACGGGCAGCACGCCGGCACCCGGGGCATCCGATGTGCCGGAACAGCCCGAGCGCGTCGCCGATCCTGCGCAGCAGGGGCGGTCCGCCAACACGAAGCAGAACACGATCGTGCAGGGCAGTCATGGCAAGCGCGACCGCGGCGCTCGTGGCGAGCCGTCGGAGCGGTGATGCGTGAAAAGGTGAGCCGAGTCGCAACTCGGCCCACCTGATCGTCAAGCCGGCGGCTCGGCGAATGCCGGCGGCGCAATGCGGCGCATGCTGGCTGCCTCGTAGGCGGCGGCGATCCTGAGCGAGATGTGCTCCATGCCCGGCTCGACCCGGAACACGAGACTGAACGGTAGTCCGGGCGCCTGCAGTTTCGTCGGCTCGCTGGAGGGTGTCGGCACGTAGCGTTTGCCGTCGGGCGACAGCTTGAACACCGGGTCGTAGGCGGTGTCGACGTAGCCCGCTGGAATGAGACACTCCGTCAGGCCGGCGTTGGGACCATAGAATGACTCCCAGGCGAGGTTCTGCATGACGCCGGGTTGGCCCGCGCCACCGATGATGCCCGGGGGATAAGGCGTGTGCACGCGAACGAAGGCGTCGAGCTTGTTTTCCAGGATCACCATCATGTCGACGCGGCGCAGCAGCTCCCGCAGCATGATGCGCTCGTTGACGCCCTGCCGGCCGGTCAGCGGATTGCGCGGATCGGCGGTCTCCTCCCAGTTCTTGAAAGCCGAGCGCTGGTCGTCACCCCAGAACTTGGAGCGCGCATTCAGCTCCGACCAGCGGTTCAGGCTCTCCGTGTACCCCTTCGCCTTCCAATCCGCCGCCCGGCGCGCGAGATACTGCGAGATGTGGAAGCGGAAGGTGGTGGAGAGTTCCTGCTGCTGCACCGTGGCGATGTCGAAATTCGCGGGAGGGGGAATGGCGCCATCGGCGAGTCCGACCAGATAGTCCATCGGCGTCATCGAGCCCGAGCCGAAGAATTTTCCGGGCGCGAACTCGGTGCGCTCGATCGCGGCGGCGAACTCCTTGTAGAGCGGCTCGCCGTTCGCATCGAGCCGGAAGAACAGGTCCGGCATGATGATCGGCGCGAGACGGCACAGCGCGGTCTGGAAATCGACCTTCATGCGCTCGCACCCGGGATCGGGCGTCCACCAGCGGTGGCCGGACTCGACCAGCGTGGCGCCGAGCGTCTTGCCCAGCACCTGCTCGATCTCCTTGGCGGCCGCCGTGCAGATCGGCACCTCGGTCATCGAGCCCGGGGCGTGCACCATCGACTCGCGCACGACACCGAGCCGCACACCCTTCAGTGATCCGGGCTTGCCGCTCTCCTTGACGTGGCTCGCATAGGGCGTGCTGAGAACGGAGGAGCGGGGCACGGTCGTGTAGGGATCGCGCGGGTCGTAGTAGCCGTTCTCCTCGTCCTTGAGGCCGTCCAGAATCCTGGCGCAGTCGGGGAAGCGGCGGGCGTGGATGCCGGTGCGGTCACAGTAGATGTCGGCGCCGATCGCGCCGCCGTCGAAGCCGATCATCGCCTTGTGCGGCAGGATCAGGCAGACCGCGTTGTGGTTCGAGGGCCCGCGGCAGGAGGCGCGCGTCTCCTCGCCGAGGCTCGCCATGACGAGATTGGCCGAGACCGACAGCGCCGAGCCCGACGACGAGCCGAGCGAGGCCGAGCGGGTCGTGTCGTAGGGGTTCGACGGATTGCCGCCCCAGGTCGAGCGCTGGAAGCCGAGCGTGGACGGTAGCACCTTGTCGGGCTTGTGGCGGCCGCCAGGATCGCCGGCGCGACCGTTGTACTCGGTGCAGATCGCCTTGGCGTAGATGATGGCGCCCTTCTTGCGCAACTGGTCGACGAGGATGTGATCGCGCGCGGGGAAATCCATGTCGTAGCGCGCATCACCGCCACCGGTGGAGCGCATGTCCGTGGTGTCGAAAGGGTCCTTGAACGAGAATACGACGCCGTAAAGCGGCAGCTCGTCGAGCGGCGGCTTTGTCCCGTACTTCGCGTCCATCGCGGCTGCGGTCTCCAGCGCGTCGGGCTGCTGGCGGAAGAACTCGCAGACGGGCGGCGCGCCGGGTGGCAGTGGGCCTTGCGAGGGATGGCGGTCGAAATCACCCTTGCAGGTGACCGAGCGCTCGCCGCGGATGTTGAGCGTGGCGAGCGCGTTGACGCGGCCCGCATTCGGGATGCCGACCACCATGCCGTACTGCTGGTAGACGGTCGGGTCGGAGGCAGTCGGCTCCATCCGGCCGAACTCGAGCGGTGTGCCGGCGTAGGTGTCGAGGTCGGGATAGAGTTTCGAGGCCGGCACGGTGTCGGTCGGAAAATCGAGCGGTGCCGTCGCCCGGACAGTGCCCGGCACCTTTTCGACCGGCTTGCCGTCCCTGGTCATCAGCATGCTCGACGGGCCGTTGAAGGCGCGGGCGCGGGCGATATACTGCTGCACCACCTCCACCAGCGTGGTACGGCCCTCGCGAAGTGCTGTGTGCAGATCGTCGATCGTCGCTTCCTCGACGCGGAACGGTTTTTTCTTGTCCTTCGCTGCGGCCATCGCGGCGCTCCTCTCGGTGTGCTGTGTGCGGTGTGCGACCCGGCGCCGGCGCCCATGGTGGTCGCCGTGCCCGGTGTTGGGCGCATCGTACCGCCGGAACGGCGTCGAGCAAGTCACGGAAGCGCACGGGAGACCCGCACGCTCGTGCTCTCGGGGCTCGCGACGGGGTGCCTGATCAGGGAAGCTACGATAGGGCATGTGATGCGGAAGGCACATCACGACGGTAATCAGGGGCGAACCGCCATGCAGCGACCGCATGTTGCGGCGCATGATTGCGTCAACATTGTGTTTTGTTTAAAGCAGAAATGGGGGAAGGGTGGGACCGATCAGCGTGCACCACCGCTTAGACCTCCCTTGGCACATAAGGAGAGAAGCGATGCGTGTATTCAAAGTTGCACTCGCAGTCCTGTTCCTCGCCGGCTCGATGATGACCGTCGGCGGCGTGTTCAGCTCCGGCTCGGCAGAGGCCAAGGGCAAGAAGGACAGGCCCGGCATGTGCGGCACGATGAAGTACTACAACAAGAAGACCAAGAAGTGCACGTCGAAGGCCTGATCGGCTCTCGAACGTCGTCTGATGAATTCGCTCCCCTCGAGGGAGTTGGAACCCGCGATGCTCCGGCGTCGCGGGTTTTTCGTACGGCTCTGGACGGGTGAGATGGGGGTAAATTCGCCCCCATCCCGTTTTCAATTCACCCCAGCGCCTTGTTGCTGGCTTTCACCTCGGCCGAGGACTGGCCCTCGGTGCCCGGCGCGCGCGGAGTGGCGGCCGGTGCGCCTGCCTTGCCGGCCTCGACGTACACCTGGCTGCCGAGCTCGCGGAACTTGGCGCTCATTGCATCCATGCCGGCCTGCGGATCGACCATCGTCGTCTCGGCCGCAAGCTCCGCCAGCCCTTCGCCGTTGCGCGCGTTCTGCTTCTTGGCGTAGTCGCGCACGTCCTGCGTGATCTTCATCGAGCAGAACTTCGGGCCGCACATCGAGCAGAAGTGCGCGACCTTGTGCGCCTCCTTGGGCAGCGTCTCGTCGTGGTAGGCGCGTGCCGTATCCGGATCGAGGCCGAGGTTGAATTGGTCCTCCCAGCGGAAGTCGAAGCGTGCCCGCGACAGCGCGTCGTCGCGCAGTTGCGCGGCGGGATGGCCCTTGGCGAGGTCGGCCGCGTGCGCGGCGAGCCGATACGTGATCACGCCCTGCTTGACGTCGTCGCGGTCGGGGAGGCCCAGATGCTCCTTGGGCGTCACGTAGCAGAGCATGGCGCAACCGAACCAGCCGATCATGGCGGCGCCGATGCCGGACGTGATGTGGTCGTAGCCCGGCGCGATGTCGGTGGTGAGCGGCCCGAGCGTGTAGAACGGTGCCTCCCCACACTCTTTCAACTGCTTGTCCATGTTGATCTTGATCTTGTGCATCGGCACGTGGCCGGGGCCCTCGATCATCACCTGGCAGCCCTTCTCCCATGCGATCTTGGTCAGCTCGCCGAGCGTCTCGAGCTCGGCGAACTGGGCGCGGTCGTTGGCGTCCGCGATCGAGCCGGGGCGCAGGCCATCGCCGAGCGAGAACGACACGTCGTAGGCCCGCATGATGTCGCAGATGTCCTCGAAGTGCGTGTAGAGGAAGCTCTCCTTGTGATGCGCGAGGCACCACTTCGCCATGATCGAGCCGCCGCGCGAAACGATCCCCGTCACGCGGTTGGCGGTCAGCGGCACGTAGGCGAGGCGCACGCCGGCGTGGAT